>VXRD01000170.1:42234-154994 GCA_009838845.1 Gemmatimonadota bacterium
CACAACAATGGGGATGGGACCTTTACAGATGTGACCGCTTCCACCGCCGTTGTCGAACAGGTCGGAAAGGGGCATGGTGTGACCCTTGCAGATTATGATAGTGACGGTGATTTGGATATTTACGTCCCTGTTGGGGGGGCGTTCATAGGGGATCAATGGGTGAATCGCTTATACCGCAACGAAGGGAATTCCAACACCTGGCTGGTGGTTAAAACGGTTGGAACTCGGAGCAACCGGGATGGAATCGGGGCAGCGGTGACCGTGCGTGTGGGGTCACTATTATTGTACGCGGAGGTCAGCGGGGGATGCGGCTTCGGATCTACGAATAGCCTTCCGCTGGAGTTCGGGTTGGGGTCCAACAAGCGCGTGGACCTTCTGGAGATTCGATGGCCGAGCGGTGTGGTTCAACGATTTGAGAATCTCCAGGTAAATCAGGTCCTCACGGTGACGGAAGGAGAGGAATTGTGAATGCCGGCTTAAAAAAATGGAAAAGAGGTTGGATATACGCTGTACTCCTCCTGTTGATCGGGCTTATCATCTACTTCTGGCCGTATCCCGAAAAGGAGAAGGGCATGTCCAGGGGGGAGATAAGGTATCATTTAGGGATGGTTCACTTAAACCAGGGCGACCGCGACAAGGCAATGGAGGTCTTCCAAAAAGCAGTCGAATTGGACTCGGATTCTCCGATGCCCTACTTTGGTTTGGGCCTTGTTCACACATCCCATGGCAAATACGATGAGGCGGTGGAGGCCTTCCGCAAGGTAATCGCTCTGCGACCAGATTTTGTGGAGGCCTACTATAACCTCGGCCGGGTTCTTGCACAGCAGGGCGAGTATACGGAGGCAATTCGAGCCTATGAAAAGGTGGTCGCGATCAACCCGGATCTGACCCAGGTATATTACAATCTGGGGGAAATCTACATGGAAGGAAAGGAGTATGCCCGGGCCATAGCGAAATACAAGAAGGCGATACAGCGCGATCCCGACTATCGAGATGCCCACTACGCGCTGGGAAACGCGTATTCAAAACAGCGCAAGTATCCGGAGGCCATTCAGGCGTACGAACGGACTCTGAAGATCGATCCGGAACACGCGAAGTCCCACTACGGTTTGGGTATGGCCTACATGAGACAGGGAAAAACCGACGAGGGAGAGCGGGAGTTGGAGATATTCAAACGGCTGTATGCGTATCTGGAAGAGATAGAACAGGCGGAAGCCGTCCTTCGACAAAGTCCCAATGATCCTTCTGTTTACGTTGAGTTGGGAGTGATTCACGCGCGCTACGAAAGGTTTGAGCGGGCTGCCAGGGCGTTTCAACGGGCGATTGCGCTGGACTCAGTTTCGGTAGATGCACATCACAATTTGGGGTTGGTCTATGCACAGCAAGGCATGTATCGGGAGGCCGAAACGGCATTTCAACGGGCGATTGCGCTGGACTCAGTTTCGGTAGATGCACATCACAATCTGGGCCTGGTCTATGCACAGCAGGACAAATATCGGGAGGCTGAAACGGCATTTCAGAAGGCGATCGGGCTGGACGCCAAGTTTGCGCCAGCGCATGTTGAGTTGGGTGCGGTACATCAGCAACAGGGTGTGCTGGATAAGGCGATGGCCGAATATCAACGGGCGATTGCGCTGGATCCCCATCTTTTGAAGGCCCATAACAACCTCGGGGTCATCTACGCAGCGCAAGGGCGATTACTGGAAGCAGTGGCGGCCTGGAAGGCGGCGCTTGCGATCGATCCGACCGATCCCGAAACGAAAAGAAATTTGGAAGAGGCAGAAGAGATCGCACGCAAAGCGCCCTAAAGGTGGCGTTACGGATGTGTTGGGACCTGCAAGGTGGATAGAAAGGATCGTTCAGGATGTTCTGGTTTCACTCAGCACGAGTGTGGACAACCCGTTTCATGATTCTCGTCGCGTTATTTGGCCTGACCTGTGGTCCAAAACGGGATCCAGGCGATGCACAGGGCGTTCGATTTGTGGATATCACGGTTCAGGCGGAAGTCGAATTCCGCCACGTCCACGGAGGGAGTGGGCAAAAGTATTTCGTGGAGACGATGGGAGCAGGCTGCGCCTTTTTTGACTGCGATGGCGATGGTGACCTGGACCTGTATGCTGTCAACGGTGCCCCACTTCCGGAGTTTGTAGGAAATGAGATGCCGACGAACAGGCTTTATCGGAACAATGGGGATGGAACATTCACCGATGTGACGGAGCGCGCCGCCGTGGGCGACACGGGATACGGAACGGGATGCACCACCGGCGACTATGACAACGACGGAGATCTGGACCTCTATGTGACCAACTACGGTTCCAACATCCTCTATCGAAACAACGGGGATGGGACGTTCACCGACGTGACGGAGCGCGCCGCCGTGGGCGACAGCCACTGGGGATCTGGGTGCTCGTTTCTGGACTACGATAACGACGGGGATCTGGACCTCTACGTGGCCAACTACCTCGATTACGCTCTGGACGATCCGCGAATTGATCTGATCCCCTATATCGTCGATTATCAGGGCACCGGTGCCTCGGATCTGAAGACATATCCCCATCCGCACAACTTCAATGGTGCGCCCGACCGACTCTATCGGAACAACGGGGATGGGACATTCACCGATGTAGCCGATGCAGCCGGTGTAGCCAATACCGAAGGGAAAAGCCTGGGCGTAGTCGTCACAGACTACGACGACGATGGAGATCCCGATCTGTATGTGGCTAACGATATGGTCGGGAATTTCCTCTATCGGAACAACGGAGACGGGACATTCACCGATGTGGGATTGATCTCCGGGGTCGGTTACAACGAGAACGGCCAGGAGGAGGGAGGCATGGGCGTGGATGCTGGCGATTACGACAACGACGGGTGGATGGATCTGATTGTGACCAATTTCCAGCATGAGACTTATACCCTCTACCGCAACAACGGGGATGGGACATTCACCGATGTGTCGTTTGCCTCCGGTACGGGCAGAGTCACCCGGCCTTACCTCGGATGGGGGGTCGGTTTTTTCGACTATAACAACGACGGGTACAGCGATCTTTTCGCGGCCAACGGTCACGTGCAGGACAACATCGAAAAGCTGGACGGATCAACCTCTTATCCACAGCGCAATCTCCTTTTTCACAATAACGGGGATGGGACGTTCGCCGACACTTCCCTGAAGTCCGGAGATGGGATGCGCCTTGTGAAAGCCAGTCGTGGAACGGCGTTCGGGGATTATGACAACGACGGAGATGTCGATCTGTTTGTCCTCAACTCCAACGAGCGGGCGGACCTGCTGCGCAACGACGGGGGAAATCAGAACAACTATCTGACAGTCCGAACTGTGGGGACGGTGAGCAACCGGGATGGAATTGGTGCCAGGGTGAGGGTAGTCTCTGGAAGGCTGAGACAGGTGAAGGAGGTGCGGAGCGGATCCAGCTATCTCTCTCAGAACGATCTCCGGGTTCACTTCGGGTTGGGCAGTCGTTCAACAGTGGATACCCTGATGATTCGGTGGCCCAGCGGAACGGTGCAGGTGCTGACGGATATACCCGCCAATCGAGTTTGGACAGTGACTGAACAGACGGGCCCATAAGGGATAAAAAGATGAAAATTACCGATATCAAGCCGATGGCGATTAAAATTCCCCGGGAAGATACCTTTGGCGGAAAGGGAGTGGAAGAAGAGCAGGCGAAGGAGCGGACCTACGATGTGCAGCCGGGATGGCGCGGACTCTATTCCCGCCAGACCGAGACGACGCTGGTCAAAGTGGAGACCGACAGTGGCATTGTGGGATGGGGAGAGGGACAGGCACCAATCGGCCCGGAGGTGACGGCGATGGTAATCGACAAGGTGCTAAGGCCGATTCTGATCGGAAGAGACCCGGCCGAGTGGGGAGTATTGAAACACGAGATGTATCACGCGATGAACCTGAGGGGACACTACTCCGGGTTTATGGTACACGGCCTTGCGGCAGTAGATTCCGCCCTGTGGGATATCCAGGGGCAGAAGCTGGGTGCGCCGGTAGTAGAACTTCTCGGCGGGGCTTTTCGAGATCGAGTACCGGTTTATGTTTCGGGGGTGCGGGGAAACTCAATTGAGGAAATGGCAGAGACGGCACGCGGGCATATATCGGAGGGTTTCCGGGCGCTCAAGATGTTTTTGGGCTTCGGAATTGAAAGAGATTTAAAACACGTCGAGGGAATTCGAGATGCTGTGGGGCCAAATGTCCGGCTGATGGTGGATGCACTGTGGAATTATGACACACCGACGGCCCTGCAATTGGGACGGCACCTGGAGCGGCTGGGGGTGTTCTGGTTTGAAACGCCGACCAGCCCGGAGGATATCGAGGGCCACGCGGAGATTGCCCGGGAACTGGATATGTTCGTTGCGGCCGGAGAGACCGAGACAACGCGGTACCAATTTCTCAACTGGTTTCAGGCGCGGGGGCTGGATATCGCACAGCCCGATGTGGGGCGTTGCGGAATTACGGAAACCAGGAAAATTGCCGATCTGGCCGAAACATTCAATATCCCCATTGCGCTGCATGCAGGGATCTGTCTGCCGCCCAGTATCGCGGCTTCAATCCATGTGGCATTGGCCATTCCGAATTTGATTTTCCAGGAGTATCAACCGCTGATGCTCGGTCTTTCCAACCAGTTTTTGAAACGACCCATCGTGTGTGAGGAGGGCCATTTCCGCCTGCCTGAGGGGTCGGGGCTGGGAATTGAGATGGACGAAGATGCCCTATCTCAATATGTGGTTTATCCGTGACAGGTAATATCCGTTGAGATCGTCAATCAATGAGCGATCAATAGCCGGACTTAAACGAGGTGGCGGGTATGATTTTTTCTCAGGACGACGCAACTGGTCAGGTGACGCTTTCACCAGAGGGTCCCTTTGTCACCGGCTCATATGTGACCTTGACGTTAACGTTTACAACAGGCGAGGACGGCCTGGCTGAAGGTGCGCGGTTGCGTGTTGGGATGCCCAATACCGGGTGGGAGCCTGTCGTGGTGCCCCAACTCCGATACTGGGACGAACTGGTGCGGGGAAAAGATCGAAAGTACGCACCCTTTTATGCGGTCAACACGACAGCAGAGATAGTCACCCAGGGAGACGCTGTGCTGCACCTGGAGACGATGGAGCGTATGCTGATTCCCGATGAAGACCCTGCAGAGGCTTATTGGCGATGGTGGATCACGGCGACGGTAGAGGATGGGCCTCTGGCCGGAGGAGACCAGATAGTGTTGACTTACGGTGACCCTCGATTTGTGAGACGCGGTGTAAGGGTTCAGACCTTTCCGGAAGACGAACTGACGATTTCGGTATATGTGGACTCGGGCGATGGGAATTGGATGCGCCCCAAAGGCGCGCCGGTTGAACTGGACGTGGTGTCAGGCGCTCCTGCACGGGCCAATGTAGTAGTCCCGTCTGTGATTACGGGACCCGTCCCTCCGGTGCGGATTGCTCTGACAGACGCCTGTCACTGCCGTCCGAACGACGATCCGCCCAGGTCCCTGATCCTGCGCGACGAGCGCTGGCGCCGGGTGGGCAATGTCCGATTCTCCGGATTGCAGCCGGTTAAAGTGGAACTGGAAAATTCGGGAGCCATTTTTGAGAGGGTGACGCTGACCGATTCGGGGGGAGAACAGATCTGGGGGACTTCCAATCCGTGCATTCACTCGGATGAGGACAATTTGCAGCTTTTCTGGGGGGACCTGCACGCCCAGAGTGAATATCACGTGATGCACTCGCAAAAAAAGGACGCCCGCCAACCCGGCTGGTCCAAGGGCATTTCCTGCGGCACGCCGGACGATGTGTATCAGTACGCCCGGGATGTATCGCTGCTCGATTTTGTGTCCATTACTGATCAGGGCGCGATTACAGGCGTGGGCTGGGAGCTTCTCCAGCAGAAGGCCATTGAGTATTATCGACCGGGAGAATTTGTAACGTTCAAGTCCTATGAGGCTGGCTCTCCAGTGGGCCATCGGAATGTGTATTTTCGGGACGTTGCGGTTGAGCCGCCTCAGGATGCCGGGACGTTCAGCTATATGCCCGATTTTCTGTACGAGTACTATCGAGGACGCAGGGATGTAATGTTGATCCCGCATCACGTCAAGACGTGGACAGATTGGTCACTTCACGATCCGGACCTGGAACCTTTAATGGAGATCTATTCGTGCTGGGGACAATCTGAAAATCCCTCAATGGACCGGTGGGACAAGGGGGTGACGCCGGGGGCTGGGGCATGGGAAGCACTGAGACGGGGTTACCGACTGGGTATGATCGCCAGCAGCGACAACCATGTGGGCATGCCGGGACGGAGCTATCAGCACGACCGACAGGCCCATACGCCTTTTCCAGGAGGACTTGCAGCGGTCTGGGCGCCAGAGCTGACACGGGAGACGCTCTTCGATGCGCTCAAAAGCCGTCGCTGTTACGGCACTACGGGTGCTCGCATTATCCTGGACTTCACACTCAACGATCAGCCTATGGGGAGCATTTTGGAGGTCGAGAGAGGCGAGGTGCCGAGAGAAATCTATGCCTATATTCGGGGCACAGACGCAATCGATCGCGTTGAGGTCGTGCAGAACGGAAAGGTCGTTGAGACTGGAACGCCTCCCCACCGGGATAGACAGGATATCTATCGTTTGCAGTGGCGGGACACCACGGCGCTTGAGGCGAATACCCATTACTACATCCGCGTAATCCAGACCGATGGCGAGATGGGCTGGTCGTCTCCGATCTGGGTGGATCGGGTATAGAGAAGTCGCCCTGGCACCGCATCCGATGTCTCCTCCACACAAACAGTGATTGCCTACCATGTAAAGATTGTGCATAATAACAAAGTAAACGACCTCAAACACATATCCTTTGAACTGCACAAATACCATGCGCGCTGTACGCAAACTAAAACCCGGTCCTGGACACATCGCCTTATGCAACACACCAGAACCGGATATCGAACATCCCGACGACATCAAAATCGCCGTTCAGAGCGGCGGACTCTGCGGCACCGATCTCCACATCCGCCACGGCGGTTATGGCTCTCGCCCACCTGTCACGCTTTGCCATGAACTCTCAGGTGAAGTCGTCAAAGTCGGCACCAATGTCACCCGCATCAAAACAGGTGACCGCGTCACGATCCTTCCCACGGCAAATGGCGCATGTGGGCACTGTCGCCATTGTCGGGCCAGCGAATTTTTCTTTTGTCCCCAGCGCAAATCCGTTGGCAGCATGCGCGACGGCGGATTTGCCGAATACTGCGTCATCCCCCAAAACCTCGCCTTCCCGCTTCCCGAATCCGTCTCCTATGACACCGCCGCGCTTGTTGAACCCCTCGCCTGCTGCATCAAAGCCGTTCTTTTTTACACAAAAATCGTACCCGGCGACCTGGTACTCATTTCTGGTCCCGGTCCCATTGGCCTGATGTGTGCCGACCTCGCCAGACTTGCAGGTGGGCGCGTTATTGTCTGCGGAACAGACCGCGACGCCCATCGCCTCGCTATGGCTAAAGGCGCAGAACACACCGTAGATGTCACGCGCGAAAATATATCCGAATGTGTCCGCTCGCTCAACAGCGACGGTGCCGATATTGTCATCGAATGTGCTGGTGCTGCCGCCTCCATCGATCAATGCCTCGACGCCGTGCGTCCCCTCGGCACATTCACACAGGTGGCACTGGTCGAACACCCCGTTGAAGTGAATTGGGGCAAAATCATCTACAAACAGCTCTCCATAAACAGTTCTATTGCCCAGAACTGGCCCAGTTGGCAACGCGCCCTCGAAATGGTCATCGCCAAAACAATAGATCCCTCGGCATACATATCCCACAGGCTGCCACTCGAAAATTGGGAACAAGCATTTGATGGCGCAGAGCGACAGGAGGGATTAAAATACGTCCTGTACCCTTAACCCACCGGCACAGTCACCAGGATGTGTTCAATCCAATCGTCGCTGTCATTGATCAACTGGTGATACGTATAAGGCGGTAAATGTACGGCATCGCCCGGCTCCACGGGATAAATCTCGTCATCGATCTTCATCTTGCCATGGCCGCGCGTAAAATAATAAATCTGTTCTTTGTCATCGTGCATGTGGTAATCGCCCGCCTTGCGGCTCTGCATCATGTGCAGGGTAAATCCCGATGCTGCCAACATCGGTGCTTCTTCCTCGCTCAAACCAGCAGACCCCTTCTGCCTGAAAATCGACCAGATCAACGCCGTTTCATGGCCCACTGTGGGCGTGGCATCTTGCCAATTGCGAATCACCATCTGTCTTTCCTCCATTTTAAGTGTTGATGTTCAACGCCGCATCGATCTCTGCCTGATATTCATACAACTCGCCGCTTTCGATCTCTGCGGCCGTCACAGTGCGACCTGCGCGAGCAGACTCGCAAATCGCATAAATTGCCGCAACATCCTTCATTCCCTCAAGGCCATCGACCTCAATCGGGTCATCATTCAGGACAGCACAGGCGAGTTCGTATTGTTCATAAGCGATCAATTTCCAATCCACTGCCTGATCGCCCACACTGTTTTTGGTGGGGAAAAAATGATCTAAGAGAGGATGCAATTCAAAATCGTCAACAGCACTCAGAATCGCATTCTGGTCTCTCACCTCCCCATCTCCCGACTGCCATATCGCCTGACTCCCGCGACTTCCGTAGCTCTGCAAACACCCTTTATCGCCCAAAATCAACTGACTGCGGCATGCGCCGTGCCCCCCAATGCCCACAATAAAACTCACCATCACGCCGCTTTCCATCTTCATCATCGCCATCGCCGTATCTTCTGCCGTAGCGGGAACTTCGTCGGGCATCGCGCGAAAACGCTGCTGATAAAATTCATACCGATCGCCAATGGACTGTTGTTTTTTGCGCACCGGCTCCACCAGACGCGTATCGCCATATACCTCAACCACATTACCGAGTTGATACCGAATCAGATCCGCATAGTGTACCCCCATATCGATCAACGGTCCCCCGCGGTCTTTTAAATGCCGCCAGGGCGTGATAAAAATTTCATTGCCGCCGCGCAAGGCGTGGAGCGTCGCCATATAAGGCGTTCCGATTCGCCCGGTATCCAGCAAATGGCGCGTCAGCCGCGCCGAAGGATCGCGCCGATAATTTTCAGCAACCGACAGTTTTCGCCCGTTGCGCTCCGCCGCCTCATTCATAGCATGGCATGCTTTTACAGAAATAGCCATAGGTTTTTCAACCAGCACGTGCAACCCCAGATCCAATGCCTCACACACCACCGTGTGATGCACCGACGGATCGGTGACCACATCGACAGCCATCAAATCGGGAATCGCTTGCGCCATCTCTTCTATAGACGTAAATACGGGAGGTTTTGAACCGAGCAACTGCTCGGCCTCTCTCGCAGCCATTTCTGCATTGTCTCGATTGAGGTCGCACAAAGCGCACAATTCAATATTATTAAACGGCGTCTTCGCCAGTTCGCGCAACCCATACAAATGGCGCGTCCCCATACCGCCACAACCGATCAGGGCGAGTTTGAGTTTGTCCATATCTTCTCCTTTGAATCGTGTAAAAAAGCAGGTGCAAGGTGCAAAGTCTGAAGAGCAAAGTCAAATACTCCCTCAGCCCCTCTGCCTTAAGCAATATGTAAAATTTTTATCCTTCTAAAAAATGCCCTCTTGCATTTTGAAACAAAATTGGGTAACTCTATCACTAATATAAAAAAGTAATGGGAGATTTCTGGCTATACGCTATTCAACCCGCAATCGCGGAGTGCATTATGGTTATCGCAAAAAACATTGTCAAAACCTTCAAATTATCGCGGCAGCAAAAACGCGAAATGGGAGATGGTTTTGAGGGCAATACCATTGACGCAGTGTGCGACATCAGCTTCACCTGTCAGCCAGGTCGCGTCTTCGCGCTATTGGGTCCCAATGGCGCAGGAAAAACCACTGCATTGCGCATGATTGCCACCATGCTCAAACCCACTTCGGGCAGCATATCTGTCGCGGAATACGACACTGTAACACAAAGTCAAGCCGTACGCGAAAATCTCGGCTTTCTCACCGGCAACACGGGTTTGTACGATCGCCTGACACCCAATGAAATGGTGCGCTACTTTGCCGACCTGCACGGCATGAACAGCGCCGATTACAACACGCGGCGCGACCACCTCTTTGCCCTCCTCGACATGGAAGCCTTTGCAAACCGCCGCATTGGCAAACTCTCCACGGGCATGAAACAAAAAGTCTCCATTGTACGCACGATCATACACGACCCCGATGTCATTGTATTCGACGAACCCACCGATGGTCTCGATGTCGTCACCTCGCGCAATATCGTACACCTCATCCGCGACTGCCGGGACGCGGGAAAAACCGTCATCTTTTCCACGCACCGCATGGGTGAAGTCAGCCTGCTCAGCGACGACCTCGCCATCATTCACAAAGGCCAATTGCAGTTTAACGGCACCTTAGAAGACTTTCAAAACCAGATGCAAACCCCCACGCTGGAAGACGAATTTATTCGCATCGTTGAAAACGAATAGACGAACCCAGCCCAACCACCCAAAACCTCTGGATTGCGGCTAACACCATGCCGCAATGACACCTACCGTTCGTCACGCCTGCAGGCCTTAAGCAGGCGTCCAGTGGATTTAGGCACGAAACTTATTTGACCGACCAATAAGAGGTCCCCATGAAAACAATCCTCACCATCTTCAAAAAAGAATTTAAGGACATCACGCGCGACCGGCGTTCGATGATGATGATGTTCATCATACCAATGCTGTTATTCCCGCTGTTATTCACAATTGCGGCTGTCTTTACTGCTCGTCAGACCCAAAAAGTCAGGACCAAAACACTTGAAGTTGCTCTGATCACCAATGGCAATGCAGAGGCATTCCGCGAAACCCTGCTCAAGCGCGACGACCTGAAGATTCGAGAAGACATCACAGAAGACATAATCCCTCAGCTCATCCGATCAGACAGCATAGATGCAGCCATTCGCGTTGACGAGCAATTCGATGCCCAAATCACCGACTTACAACGCGGTCAAATCCATCTCTATTTCAAATCCTCCAGAGATATGGACGCATCCCGCAATCGCCTGACAAGTCTAATTCGAGACTACGAAAACCAGATCGTCAATGATCGATTTCAACGGCTTGCCCTCGACCGCACAATTGTGGATCCCGTGCAGGTCAGACGCCACGACATTGCTTCTCAACGGGAAAGAATCGGAAAAAGCGTGGGTGGTTTTTTGCCTTATATTTTTGTCTTAATGTGTTTTATGGGCTGTATGTATCCAGCCCTGGACCTGGGCGCAGGCGAAAAAGAACGCGCCACCCTCGAAACACTGCTCGTTGCTCCCGTCAGCAAAATTCAGATCTTGCTGGGCAAATGTGGCGTGATTGTCCTATCGGGATTTGCGTCAATCGCCAACAGTTTTATCGGTTTTTTTATCGCTGTTATGTTACAACGAGAAATTGTCGCAAGAATCCTCGACGCGCTACAGGGCATGTTCGAAATATCGTCCATCCTCCTGGTACTTTCTCTGTGCCTGCCCTTAACCATCTTTTTTGCCGCCGCCTTAATGTCCGTCTCCATCTTTGCCAAATCTTTCAAAGAAGCGCAGAGCATTATGGCGCCCCTCAACATCATCATTATTATTCCCGTGTTTATCGGCCTCTTACCGGGCATTGAACTCAATGCCATCACATCGCTCATACCGGTCTTAAATGTCTCGCTTGCATCAAAAGAAATTTTTGCAGGAACCATCAAACTGCCCCTATTGTTCGAAGTCTATGCCTCGCTCATCGCCCTTGCGGCTCTCAGCCTTTACGGTTGCGCCAGATGGTTTGAACGCGAAAGTACGATCTTTCGGGAGACTTAAATGGAACATCTCATAGGTGTCGCCATCTTTACACTTATCCTGATCCTTGTCATCGGCTATGCAATTTACGCACTTGTGAAAGGTGGTCGCAAAGGTGCAGGCGGATCGGCTACCACAATGCTCGGCGCAACAGACCTCATGCTCAACGAGGACAAAAAACGCGCAGCACAAGAAGTTGTACAGCAACGCGCTGGAGAAATCCGACATATTTCAGAGGATGATCGTGGTGAGGTTTCAAAGGATGAGACTGAGCGATAAGCTCTATTCTTCACATGCAAAACTTTAGGGAACAATGCATGGATACTTTTACAATTTATCTGGACACAGAAGACCCTCGACAGACAAAATTATTTGCCGTTCTCAGTATTGTAGTCGTAATCAATAGTATGTACCAGGGCTGGCGAACACTATCGCACGCGCACAATACCTTTGATTGGGTAGCAGGCACGATGCTACTGCTCGGCGGCATTGCATTGAGTATCATTTTAGGCATTGCCTCATACGCCCCAGAAAAATTTGGACGACCGCGTGTGGTATTCAGCAATGAGGGACTGGATATTAAAACAAAACGACGCGGACACGCTAAAAAAATATCCTGGGATGAAATCCAGACGATGCACCTCAAAATCAACGGCGTGGAAATCATTCCGAAAGCCCAACCCACACATCCCATTGAAATTCCAGCGGGCACATGTTCATACACGCAATTTCAGCAAATTAAAAAGAACCTGAAAGAGTACTCTGCCGAATATCACGTAGAGTCAAATTTCTGAGTGTCCGCCAAAAGGGCCAAAAAAGTAAAAGCCGACGTTTATGTGTCGGCTTTTGTGTTTTATGATGAGATTGATAAGCGGGCTACACAGGGACTGATTCCTTTGCTTGAACAGAGAGTTTCAAGCCAAGTTGCCTCAGGATGGAAATCAGGCTGGTAAACTGCGGATTGCCCTTCTCTGATAACATGCGATACATAGATTCACGGTTCAACTGTGCATCCTCAGCGAGCCGAGTCATACCATAAGCTTCTGCAACATTTCGGAGTGCCAATAGAAATAACTCATTCATATCTTCTTCCAGAGCCGCGTTCAAATATTCTGCGGCTTCTATAGGGTCTTGAAGTGCTTTAAGCAGTTCCGGCTTATATGGTCTCGATGTCTTGCTCATAACTCTCGCCTCCTGAAATCGGTCCAGAAGTTTTTAGCCAGCTCGATTGGCTGAAGGGGACTCGGCCTTCAGCAGTGATATATTCCTCAATCTGTCGGGGGATTGCTTCCTGCATATACTGAATGTAGCTTAAAAGCGACATTCTTGCAAGTGTCTTCTTGTAGATTCACCAGTGCGTCTTTTACTTTTGCCCACCGCTGTATATCTACTTATATTGACCAAAACGATCCGCCCAAAATTTGACCTACTTCTGAGAGATCACCTATGCGTCTATCTACATACCTGCTATCTGTACTCTTGAGTATATCTCCACTCGTCTTTGCCCAGCAGAAAAAGCCGCTGGATCACGATGTGTACGACATATGGAATCGCACGCATGCCAGCAATATTTCCGACAACGGACAATGGGCTTTTCTCTCTATCGGCCCGGACGAAAAAGACACCGAACTCCGCATCGCAAGCCTCACAGGTGACCGCTCCTATGCGATACCGCGCGGAGAAGCCATTCGATTCACCAGAGATTCGCGTTATATCGTCACCCTCATCAAAGCCTTCAAAGACTCGGTACAACAGGCAAAACGCGACAAGAAAAAACCCGAAGAATCGCCCAAAGACTCACTTGGCATCATCACCCTCGCCACGGGAGATATCTTTAAAGCCACCCGCGTCAAATCCTTCAAACTACCCAAAGAAAACGGAGGATGGGTCGCTTATTTGCTGGAAAAAGAAATCGCCAAAAAAGACAGTACTGTGAAAAAAAAGAAAAAAGCACACCAAACAGAAAAAAATGAAGAACAAACATCCAAACCCGAAAAACAGCCCGAGCAAAAGCCAGGACCTGAAGAAGCCAAAAAAGAAGAACCGAAAGATCCCAAAAAGAAAAAACGCAAAAAAGCCGAAGGCACCACACTCGTTCTCCGCAACCTCCAGACCAGTGCTGAAACGCGATATAACCACGTAATCTCCTACGCCTTCACAGAAAGCGGTTCGTATCTCATTTTTGCCGCCGCCAACAAAGACAGCACAGCCGATGGCATCTACGCCATTCGCACCAGCACGGGCGACACCACAGCCATACTCACGGGCGCGGGCGATTACAAAAAAATCACCACCGACGAATCCAGTCTCCATCTCGCATTTATTGCCAACCGCGACAGCTTTAACGCAGAGCAACAGGAATACGCCCTCTATTACTGGCCCGTTGGCTCGCGCAATAAGGCAAAAGAAATCGCCCGATCTGGAACGAAGGGCATACCCCCAAACTGGTGGGTCAGCGAACACGCCAACCTCTCCTTTTCCAAAAATGGCAAGCGCCTCTTTTTTGGCACCGCCTCCAGACCAGAAGTGGAAGCAGAGGACGACACGCCCGACGACGAAAAAGTCGCAGTCGATATCTGGAACTGGAAAGACCCCTATCTCCAACCCATGCAACTCAAAGATGCCAAAGAGGAACGCGAACGCACATATCGCGCCGTCTTTCACCTCAACAATGGCAAAATCGTTCAACTCGCCACAGAAACCATTCCCAATATTCGTCTGGGAAGCGAGGGCAATGCCGATGTCGCGATAGGCTATTCGATTCTCCCCTATCGACAACTCATTTCGTGGGATTCGCCGGCTTATTACGACAGCTATTTGATCGACATAAAAACCGGTGAAGCAATGCGCGTACTCACCAAAATGCAGACGCGTCCCACCCTTTCACCCGAGTCCAAATACATCTACTGGTGGGATCGCATCCACAAAAACTGGTATGTTCAGCATGTCAAAAATATGATCCGCGTCAGAGTCAGCAAAAATATCCCCCATCCCATTCACAACGAATTGCACGACTGGCCGTATCCACCCAGCGCACATGGCAATGCCGGGTGGACAAAAGGCGACAAAGAATTTCTCATTTACGACCGCTACGACATCTGGCTCACCGATCCCAACGGGCGCAAAGCACCCGTCAATATCACTGAAGGAATTGGACGCGAGACCGAAACGCGCTTTCGATATGTACGCCTCGACCCCGAAGAACGGGCACGCGATCCCAAAGCCGATTTGCTCTTATCGGGTTTCAATCTCAAAACCAAAGCCATGGGCTACTATCGGGATCGCATCGAAAGCACGGACAAACCCGCTGAACTCATCGCGCGCAACAAACGGTTTTCCAACCTCCAAAAAGCCAAAGACACCGACGTATTCCTCTTCAGACAATCCTCTTTTGAAGAATATCCCGACCTGTGGACCTCTGACCTCAATTTTCAGAATGCGCGAAAAATAAGCGAAGTCAATCCGCAACAAAAAGACTACCTGTGGGGCACTGCCGAACTCGTCGAATGGGTATCACTCGACGGCAAACCCCTGCAGGGCATTCTCTACAAACCCGAAAATTTCGATCCCGCCCAGAAATATCCCATGCTGGTCTATTTCTATGAAAAAATGTCCCATCAACTACACGCCCACCGGGCGCCAAGAGCCTCTGGCGGCTCCATAAATTTCCCATTTTACGTCAGCCGCGGATATCTGATCTTTATCCCGGACATCCCCTACAAAGTCGGCTTCCCCGGAGAAAGTGCCGTCAACGCCGTTGTCTCTGGCGTGACGCACCTCATAAATCGGGGATTTGTCGCTCCCGACCGAATTGGCGTACAGGGCCACAGTTGGGGCGGCTATCAAATCGCCTATATGATCACCCGAACCAATATATTTCGGGCAGCCGAAGCCGGCGCACCCGTCTCAAATATGATCAGTGCATACGGCGGCATTCGCTGGGCTTCGGGACTGAGTCGCATGATGCAATACGAAAAAAGCCAGAGTCGCATCGGCGGTTCGCTCTGGGAAGCACCCACGCGATTTATCGAAAACTCCCCCATCTTCTGGGCAGACAAAATTCAAACGCCATTGCTCATCTTGCACAACGACGACGACGGCGCAGTACCCTGGTATCAGGGCATTGAACTCTTTGTCGCCCTGCGCCGCCTGGGCAAACCCGCATGGCTCGTCAATTACAACGGAGAAGCCCACGGCATTCGCAAACACCACAACCGCAAAGACTGGAGCATCCGTCTGCAACAATTCTTTGACCACTATCTCAAAGACGCCCCCGCACCTGTATGGATGAGCGCGGGCATTCCCGCCGTGCAAAAAGGAAAAACACTCGGATTGGAATTAGAAAAGGAACAACCGTGAGTCTGGAATTACAAAATCGAGTTGCACTCATAACAGGTGCTGCGCGGGGCATTGGAGCAGCCATCGCACAACACCTATCGGATGCGGGTGCTAAAATCGCCATTACTGATCTGGATGGCGATGGTGCGAAAAAAACCGCAAAAACGCTCAAAACGCCTGCAATAGGTCTATCAGCCGATGCATCCGATGAAACCGCCATGCACGCGGCAACAGATCGAATTATTACAGAACTCGGCTCACTCGACATCCTCGTCAACAACGCGGGCATTGGAGGACCGGATACAAACGCGGCCAGAGCATCGCTGGAAATCCCACTGACGGAATTATCCGTTGACGATTGGGACGCGCATCTACACACCAATCTCCGGACCGCCTTTGTCTCCGCCAGAGCAGCCATTCCACATCTCGGCCGCGGATCCAGCATCATCAACATCGCATCTATCGCCGCGCTAATGCCCAGCGTTTCCATGCCCGCTTACGGTGCGGCCAAAGCCGGAGTCATTCATTTGACCAGAACTTTAGCCAGCCAACTTGCAGGGCGTGGGATTAGAGTCAACGCAATATGCCCCGGCTACCTATGGACGCGCGCCTGGGAAATGATCGCATCTCAAATCAAAAACAACAACCCGGCATACAAGGGATTTACCGCAAGAGAAATTTTTGAAGATGTGATACGCAACAGCGTGCCCTTAGGAACCGAACAAACCCCCGAAGATGTGGGTCACATGGTCGTCTTTTTGGCGAGCGACAAAGGGAAAAATATCACCGGACAAGCACTGACCATCGATGGTGGCGCCACGTTAGGGGGTCGAAAACAGCGGTCAGATTCTCCGTGAGAATCAATCGAAACATCCACATTCACAAGGAGTTGAGAACATGAACCTCGAAGAACTTTATACCCAGATTGACACGGCCAACCGCATGGCCGATGCTGCCACGGCATTTTTAGCATCTCTACGTCCCGATCAGGCGGCGACTGCGCAACTGGGCTTTGGCGATGAAAACGCACGACAGGACTGGCACTACATCCCGCGCGACCGATTGGGCCTCGCGCTCAAAGACATGGAAGCGCATCAGCGAGACAAAGCATTTGCTCTGCTCGATACCGGACTGAGCGAACAGGCGCGCACCAAAGCCAGAACAATCATCAACCTGGAACCCATACTCGCCGAAGTAGAAGGTCCCAGACGCCGATTCCCGCGCGATCCAGATCTCTACAACCTCGTAGTCTTTGGCACGCCCAATGGTGAAACCACCTGGAGCTGGCGTTTTGAAGGCCATCACGTCTCGGTCAATTACACCATTGTCAACGGCACACTCGTCGCGCCTACGCCCGTCTTCTTCGGCTCCAATCCCGCACAGGTTCGACACGGTGAACACGAGGGATTGCGCGCCCTCAAAGAAGAAGAAGACCTCGCCCGCGACTTACTCGCCTCTCTGGACAGCGACCAAAAAAGAGTGGCAATCATCAGTGACGAAGCACCCGCCGACATCCTCACCCGCAATGTCCCCCAGGTAAATGAAGAAGTCCAAATTGAGGGTCTGCAACTCAAGGACATGACCGCATCACAACGCGAGGTTGTCACTGCACTCATCGATGTATATATCACCCGCTTGCCCAACAGAATAGCAGCAGCCCAGCGTGCGAACCTCACCTCACTCGATACAGCCGCATTCGCCTGGGCTGGCGGCACAAATCGCGGCGAAGGCCACTACTATCGCGTACTCGGATCCACCTTCCTCGCCGAATACGACTGCACCCAGGACGAGGCCAATCACATCCACGCTGTCTGGCGCGACCTGACCAATGACTTTGGCAGTGATATACTCAAGCAACACTATCGGGACAGTCATTGAGAGCATCAGTAGTCAGGAGACTTTATGCAAGCAGTTGTGCTGTTAGCCGGCAAGGGAACGCGGATGGCGATGGATTATGAGGGACCGAAGCACTTATTGCCGATAGCGGGAAAGCCCGTCGTGGAGCACGCACTGGATCGATTGCCGTGCGAGGTACGCGAACTCGTATTCATTGTAGGAGGACCGCACGAGGAGGCGATTCGCCAGCACTTTTCTGATGGCATGTATGGGGGGCGGCGCATTGTATTTCTCGTTCAGGAAGAGCCATTGGGTATCGCCCATGCATTTCGGGTCGCTGCACCTGTAATCACCGGGCGGTGGCTGGGCATGGTTGGCGATGATATTTTTGGACCGCGTGGCCTTCAGAAACTCGTCCAACAGCAGGACCTTTCTCTCATTAGCTCGCGAGTGACGCATCCTCAACATTTTGGAGTTCTGGTGACAGATGACAACGGATACCTCCTTCGGTCAGTCGAAAAGCCCCAAACGTTTATTTCAGATTTGGTTTGGAACGGCGCGATGGTCATGGACAGAGATTTCTTTGACGCGGAAATCGCACCATCCGCACGCGGCGAATACGAAACGCCCGATGTATGGATGAAACTGATTGCATCTGGCCGAAAAATTAAAGTGATCGAAGCTGATTTTTGGCTGCCAATTAACGATAAGCAACAACTTGAAGAAGCCGAAAAATTACTCGGCGGTTGGGAATCAGACAACCCGGGGAAATAGCATGGCCAATGAGCCAAACAAAATCATCTATTCGATGGTGCGCGTGAGCAAATACATCGACAAAAAGCCCCTCATCGAAAACATTTCTCTTTCCTATTTCTACGGCGCAAAAATCGGTGTACTCGGCCTGAATGGCGCGGGCAAAAGCACGCTGTTGCGTATCCTTGCTGGTGTAGATGAAAAATTCAACGGCGAAACCCATCTCGCCCCCGGCCACACCATTGGGTATTTGGAACAAGAACCCCGCCTTGAACCGGGCAAAACCGTGCGCGAAATTGTCGAACAGGGCGTACAGGAGCACGTTGACCTCATGAACGAATACAATGCGCTCAGTGCCAAATTTGCCGACCCCATGTCCGACGAGGAAATGAATCGGCTAATCGAACAGCAGGGCGAACTTCAGGAAAAAATCGACGCAGAGAACATTTGGGACCTCGATGCGCGTATCGAACAGGCGATGGATGCTCTGCGTTGTCCACCGGGAGATGCGCGTGTCGATCACCTATCGGGTGGCGAATGCCGCCGTGTGGCACTTTGCCGACTGCTCCTTTCCAAACCAGATATACTCTTGCTCGACGAACCGACCAACCACCTCGACGCCGAAACCGTTGGCTGGCTCGAACAGCATTTACATCGTTATGCGGGCACCGTCATAGCCGTCACACACGACCGTTATTTCCTCGACAATGTCGCCGGATGGATACTCGAACTCGACCGAGGCAAAGGCATACCCTACAAAGGCAACTACTCTTCGTGGCTCGACCAAAAAGAAAAACGGCTGGCGAGTGAAGCAAATCGGGAAAGCCAGCGTCTGAAAACCCTTGCGCGCGAGCGCGAATGGATCAACATGAACCCACGCGGGCGACACGCAAAATCCAGAGCGAGGATTACCGCATATAATCAGTTGCTCGATCAGAGTGTGGAAAAAGAACGCGACCTCGAAATTTATATTCCGCCCGGTCCGCGCCTCGGCGATATTGTCATCGAAGCCCAGGGCGTTTCCAAAGGATATGGCGATACACTCCTCTTTGAAAATCTCTCCTTTTCCCTGCCGCCCGGCGGCATTGTCGGCGTTATCGGACCCAATGGTGCGGGAAAAACCACCCTCTTTCGCCTCATTACCGGCGAAGAACAGCCCGATGCGGGAACATTCCGCATCGGCGAAACAGTTAGCCTCGCCTATGTGGAACAAACACGCGATGTCCTCGCCCCCAATCACAATGTGTGGCAGGCCATCTCAGACGGAGAAGACCTCATTACTCTGGGCAATCGAGACATCAACTCGCGTGCCTATCTCGCGCGCTTCAACTTTACAGGAGCAGATCAGCAAAAACCCGTTGGTCAACTCTCTGGCGGCGAACGCAACCGCGTTCACCTTGCGCGCATCCTCAAAGAAGGTGCCAATGTCATATTGCTGGACGAACCGACAAATGACCTCGACGTAAACACAATGCGCGCCCTGGAAGACGCCCTTGAAAATTTTGGCGGATGCGCTGTGATCATCTCACACGACCGCTGGTTCCTCGACCGTATTGCCACGCATATCCTGGCCTTTGAAGGGAATAGCGAAGTCATCTACTTTGACGGAAATTATTCGCAGTACGAAGCAGACCGCAAACGCCGCTTCGGCGCCGACGCCGACCAACCCCATCGGATTAAATATCGAAAATTTACGCGATAGAAGGGACATCAGCCATGCAACGCATATATAAAACTACCCCACAGGGCGAACTCGCCATTCACATCTTTGAACCCGACACTAACGAACAGACAGCCGCTATTGTATTCTTCTTTGGCGGTGGCTGGACGGGGGGCAATCCGCAACAGTTTTTTCCGCACTGCCAGTATCTCGCAAAACGCGGAATGCTCGCTACATCGGCTGAATACCGCATCAAAAGCAAACACAACACCTCGCCTTATGAATGTGTAGAAGACGGCAAATCAGCGGTTCGCTGGCTGAGGACACATGCCGATGAACTCAACATTGCCCCCAACCGCATCGCTTCGGGTGGTGGATCAGCCGGAGGTCACGTCGGCGCGTGTACCGGTACTGTTCCTGGCCAGGATGCGCCCGATGAGGATATGGCGATATCTTCCCTGCCCAATGCCATGGTACTCTTTAACCCCGTCGTCGATGTCGCTGGCCTAAAACGCCTCGCCGAACGTTTTCCCAGAGACCCGCGGGAAATCTCGCCTTTTCAACACGTCTGTTCCAACCTGCCGCCCACCATAATTTTTCACGGCACGGATGACACAACCGTCCCTTATGAACAGGCTCAACGCTTCACAAAAGCCATGCACAAAGCGGGCAACACCTGTGAACTCTGCGCGTACGAAGGCAAAGGACACGGATTTTTCAACTATGGCCGCGACGATGGCTCAGCCTATGAACAAACCGTCGCGCAAATGGACGATTTTCTCGTGCAATTGGGATATCTGGATCCAAAATGACCTGCGACTACGACATCATCGTGATAGGCACTGGCCCCGGCGGAGAAGGCGCGGCGATGAAATCCACCAAGGAAGGCAAGCGCGTTGCCGTCATCGACAATTTCAAAAATGTGGGCGGCAACAGCACGCACAGAGCCACAATACCGAGCAAAGCACTGCGCCACTATGTCCAACAACTCATCGATACCAATACACATAGCACAACGAGTTTTCCCGAATTGCTCGACCGGGCCGCCGACCTCATCGAGGATCAGGTTGACCTTCGCACGGGCTATTACGAACGCAATGATGTCGATATTATCCTGGGGCGCGCATCTTTTGTCGATGAACACACCGTCGAAGTCGCATTGCTCAACGGAGGAATCGAACGCTACACAGCCCAGGGATTTATCATCGCCACGGGATCTCGTCCCTATCAACCGCCCGACATCGACTTTTCCCATCCGCGGATTCGCGATAGCGACTCCATCCTGGACCTCACAGAAACACCGCGCATCATCACCATCTATGGCGCGGGGGTAATCGGCTGCGAATACGCATCCATATTTCGCGGCCTGCGCATAAAAGTCAATCTCATCAACAGCCGCAGCCAATTGCTCTCCTATCTCGACGACGAAATCATCGACGCCCTCAGTTATCATCTCAGCCAAAACGGAGTGCGTATTCGCCACAACGAAGAATACGACCGCGTTGAAGCCAATGACAGAGAAGCGCGCGTATTTCTGAAATCCAACAAACAAATTGTCAGCGATATTCTCCTCTGGGCGGAAGGCCGTACGGGAAACTCGGACAACATGGGATTGGAAAATATCGGAATCGAGACAGATGAACGCGGCTCCATTCTCATCAACGACGCGTACCAGACACTCGCCCAACCCCACATTTATGCCGTTGGCGATGTCGTCGGTTTTCCCAGTCTGGCGAGTGCGGCTTACGATCAGGGCCGGTTTGCCGCCACCCATCTCATCTTTGGCGAATGCGAACAACACCTCGTAGAAGACATCCCCACGGGGATTTACACCATTCCCGAAATCAGTTCTATCGGATTTACCGAAAAAGAACTAACAGCTCAAAAAGTTCCCTACGAAGTGGGCCACGCCTACTTCCGCCATATCGCGCGGGCACAGGTAACGGGAAGGCTCACCGGCATGCTCAAAATTATCTTTCATCGCGAAACCCTTGAAATTTTGGGCATTCACTGTTTCGGCTCTCAGGCATCTGAAATCATCCACATTGGGCAAGCCATTATGGCGCAAGAAGGTGAAGCCAATACACTCATGTACTTTATCAACACCACCTTCAACTATCCCACAATGGCCGAAGCCTATCGCGTTGCCGCGCTCAACGGGCTTAACAGAGTAAAATAAAAGTGCGTATTTGCACAACTTGCCCTATATTTACGCCAACATTCATTTTGCCCCTCGCGGGGCGTACCTGTAACCTTTTTTTTGGAGACTCTCATGGCCGACCAGTTGCCACTCGATCAGATTCAGGTTGATCAACAAAACCTCTATCGGGAAGAATCCATCACCGATTTGCGCGTTGCCACAATTCGACGCCTGATCCCCATCAATGCCGATGGCACAGACGACATCAGCCGTCCCACCCAATACATCGGCTCCACACAGATCATCTCTCAAATGGGGCCTTTGCCAATCTCTGCCCCCATTGAAGCGGCTTCGCTTCAAGAAGCAATAGAAAAATTTCCCCAGGCCATCAAAGATGCCGTTGATCAAATGGTTGAAGAAGCCAAAGAATACCGCCGCCAGGAATCTTCTCGCATCGTCGTCCCCGGCACAATGCCCGGTGGTGCGCCCGGACAGGGAGGCATTCCAGGAGCGGGCGGTCCACCAAGCGGTGGCATCATCTCGAGTTGATCCAATAGCCATATAACAAAAGCCGCGAGTGCATCTTTTCGCGGCTAAAAAACAAACGCCGTGCAAATTTTTCTGCACGGCGTTTTGGCGTATTTGGCACTTATCTACTCACTCGATAAGTAACCCGAGGAGAAGATGAGACCATCATAGCGGATGAACCAGATGTTTAAGAAATCGTCTTCGGCAGTGTACCGAAGAGGGTACGGAAATTTGACCCATTGCCCTTTCTCGGTGGCTTTGGCGATTTCCTTGCCAAATTCGTAGCCCGTTGGCGATCTCCCAGCCTTGACGTCAGACCCTATGAGGTGTGGCAAGATAGGATACGTGAGCATGAGGTCGTTTTCATCAACCAGGGTTAGGAACCACTGCCCATCGATGCTCTCCCGGCTATTGTAGTACGTCGCAGTCGCATCGCGGCCCTCTCGTTTGTAGTATTCTATCGCCCTTTCCACGTACGCGATTGTGTGAGCCTCCATATCTTCGGGATTCTTGTAATATCCGGAGACGAAGATGAGACCGTCGTAGCGAATGGCGTACGCGGCTTTGGGGGCTTCTTGCAAGGTAAGCGGATGCGGCCAAGGGTAATCGATCCAGTGGCCTTCTTCGGTGGCTTTGACGATTTCCTTGCCCAACTCGTAGCCGTTGGAGCCGACCACGTCTTTGATATCTGTGCCGATGAGCTCGGAGAAGATGGGATGGACGATGTAGAGGTCATTTTCGTCAATCACAAAGAGATACCATTGATACTCAAAGCTGCCCACGCTGTTGTAGAAAGTGATCATGGATTCGCGGCCATCGCGCTGATAACGGGCTATCGCCTTGTTCACGTATGCCACCGTGTAATCTTCGGGACCTTGATAGTACCAAGCGGGCCGCTCGGTCTGATCATCCGGGTTGTAGTATCCAGAGGCGAAGATGAGACCGTCGTAGCGAATAACCCAGGCGGCTTTCGGTTCTTCCCGATATGTGACGGGATTCGGCCAGAGATATTGCACCCAGTGGCCTTCTTCGGTGGCTTTGGCGATTTCCTTGCCCAACTCGTAGCCGTTGGAGCCGACCACGTCTTTGATGTCCGTGCCTTTGAGGTGGGGAAAAATTGGATGTGCGATGTAGAGGTCGTTTTCGTCAATCAGGAAGAGGTAGAACTGTTTGTCAATGCTTGGCAGTGAGTTGTAATACGCAACTGTTGCGTCTCTGCCTTCGCGATTGTAATAAGATATTGCCTCTTGCACGTATTCCTGTGCAATGGTAGCGAGTTCATCGGGTAAAACCACATGTGCAGTTGTAAAGACGAGACCATCGTGCAAAATTGCGAGATACCATCCCAGTTCTAACCGACCGGTGAGGATATTGTATCTATCCTCCTTAAACCAATAGCCATCTTCGGTCGCTCGCGCTATGTGCTGTCCAAAAGAGGTACGGGGGTGGGTAGCCCAATTAGACCCTACGCCCCCGGACCATGTAGCTAACGCCAGGATGGTGTGGTCGCCTTGGGCCATGACAAGCAGCACGAGATCGCCCTCAATGCTTTCCTTGCTATCGTAGTAGGCGAGCGTGGCTTCCCGCCCGTCGCGCTGGTAGCGGGCTATAGCCGCTTCCAAAAAGGCCCTCGTTCGTGCCGCAGCCGCTTCATCCGCGGGGGTCGTTTCCAGTGGCTCAGAAGACGTGATGCGTGCCCTCTCGCCGATGGGCAAGTCGAGTCTGACCTCGTAGCCGGCATTCAGCGGAATGCTCGACCAATGCCCGATCTCGCTGCCATCTTGCAGGGCGCGGGCTTGATAATACCCGCTGTCTGAGGTAATTTCTATCCGCGCCTGTCCCTCGTCGCTGGTGGTCGCAGACCATTCATACTCGGCCACACGCCCGGCAACAGAACGCGAAAGCTCGACCACCACACCGCTTACGGGCGCATCGTCTTGCTGCACGGTGGCAAGAACCACAAAGGCGTGCCCGGCGGCAGCCAATTTGCTCAAGGGCCTTGTGACCGGTTCGCCAGTATCTGTAATCTGAGATTGGGTGACGCGCTCGCCACCACAGTGCCACAATGCAGCGGCGATGAGTGCAATTGCAAATATACGGCTCAACATAAACGACTCTCCTAAATAAAGCGGCGTTGGCCGCGATAAGTAAGTGGATTTTTGATTTATGAAACCCCTAATATAATCCTAAAAAATTTTTCAGCAAAAATATACGTCATGTGAGACTTTCAATAGACAGGCGGACGTTTCAGGGCTATATTTGTGTCCGAGACACAACAGCACAACACCAAAGCCGCTTTTGTGCGGCTTTTTGGATAAAAAGGACAAACGCGATGATTGAAAAAACCATTGAAGTTGCAACTTCAGACGGTATAATGCCCGCCTATGTCTTTCATCCAGAAGGCGAAGGACCGCATCCCCCTGTCATCTTCTACTTTGACATATTTGGCATTCGCGACGAATTGAAAAACATGTGCCGTCGTTTTGCTCGCGCGGGATATTACACCGTACTCCCCTCCCTATTTTATCGCATGGGCAACCCGTCTTACAACCCCGAAAAATTCATGATCGGCGGTCTCAATCTCGAAAAAACGGATCCCCTGCACCCGATGAACCTCAACACCAGCACGACCAATGCCATGGTCATCGACGACACGGGCGCACTGCTTCGCCACCTCGACAATGAAGAACCTCAAGCCAATGCCCAACGGGTCGGCACTATCGGCACCTGTATGGGCGGCCGCCACGCCCTCTTTGCTGCAGCAACGTATCCCGATCACGTTTTGGCCTTTGCCTCCATTCACGGCGGCAAACTCGTCACCGATGCACTGGACTCACCCCATCTCGCCATACCCAAACTCAGAGCCGAAGGCTACTTTGGCTGGGCAGACCAGGATGCCGGCGCAACCGAAGAACACTTACAACTCTACAAAACCGAACTCACCCGCTGTGACGTCCCACATCGCATTGACTTTATGCACGGCGCGCTACACGGCTATTTCTTTCCCCAGCGTTTAACGCACTACCACGAAGACGCCGCCGAAAAATCCTGGAATGCAGTTCTCGACTTATTCGCCCGCACCCTCAAAAGTAAAAAATAAAAAACCCGGTGAGATCACCGGGTTTTTTATTGGGGAATATTGCGATTTACCACAGATGCACATATACGGCGGGGCGCACCTTTTGGCCCGCTGTGCCAGCAGACAATAGAGAATCTGCATAAGCCGCGTCATTCACCATACGCTCTCGGCTACCCCCCTTTAGAAAAAGATGCAAATGCCGATTGGGTTCAGCAACCAGATCATTTACTGTCTTGCGAAACTCGCCCGGTCCCAAACTGCGTGTTGCAGACCGCCCATCTTCCGAAAACGCCAGACCTCTGGAAGTATATAAAATCACCACATCCCCTGGTTCGGGATCGTGGTGATAGACGCGCCACACGGGCTGTGACACATTCAAAATCATAATCCCCAAGCACAGCATCAACATCATAATGCCCAGGAACAACTCTTTGCTCACGTCGTGCGCTTCGGCCTCGCCCACCGCGCGCTGTAAAAAACGTCGTCTCACCCTCTTTTCTCCCCTTCGCGCATATCCAACCATTTGCGTTCCAGATCAGACATGCGGTTCAGCAACATATCATAGCCCTTTCGAAGCGGCAAATAGGCCAGCAAGGCAACGAGCGTTGTCTGAAACGCCAGCACCAATCCACCTGCCATATCGCGCAACACCTTAAACGTCTCGGTCGCCTCATCCAGTCGGGTCAGTTCTTCGGCCATCAGCAAAATACCGCACACAGTCCCCAAATACCCATAAAACGGAACGCGACTCAAAGCGCGTTGCCCGGACAACAACCGCTCGCCAAACACAGCGAGTAACTCATCTACTGCCTCGTCATCGCGCGCTTTTAAGTCCGCATAATTCTCGTGGCTCTGGCGAAATTTATCCACCTGCTCATGGCGCAATGCGGTCAAATTACCTGTATCCGCACCTTCTGCACCCAACCGTCGCCAAAAATGAATAAATGTGACCAGATGCGCTGCCGAACTGCCCAAAACGAGCACATAAGCCGAACGCCCCGTCCACTCGACCCAACTCGCGGCTGCTGGCGCAAAAAAATAAAAATAAATACCAATACTCGCCACACCAGCGCCGCTCAATCCACCTATTATCGCACCAGGCCAATTGGACTCGGGCAGACCAAATTGTTTTTCGTAACCACAAATAGCACTTAAGCGTTGCATCAAAATCAATGCACCTGCTATAGCACACACAACCCAAAAAAGAACCAATGACAACGATTCAGACCAGTGTAATCCGTACATCACTCGTGTTCTCCCATTAACGATTGCCAGCGTATAGCCACATACAACACATAAATTCCCACGATCAGCGTGGGCAACAACAATCCCAATCGCGTGGCCTGATTCGACTGTCCACCCCCACCACCGCGTCTCATCCCCTGCGGCTGCACCTGTGCATTGACGCCCTCATCTTTTGTTTCACTTTTTATCCCACCGCGTTCATCAGGAGGGCGATACGCCTGCTCGCGACTACCGCGGTCACTCGCGGTGGAAACCGCATCACCCGTAGTCGCAGTTACAGCACCTTCTCCTTTTAACGCGCGGCGGTCTGGATAAATCAACTGCTGCTGCACCGCCGGTAACTTCTCCGACCAGGACCGAACATTTTCTGCCACTGGTGTCGACACCTTTTCGGTCAAAGGCGCGGCTTTTCCCAGTGTCAGCGATGGAGAACGGGCGCGTTCCCGATTGTAAAGTGGCACACTCAGGTTGCCCTCACGCGCTAAATCTGCTCTTAATTTTTTTCGTCGAGCCTGCAAAATAGCGAGTTGTTGGGCAAAGGTGTGATAATCCATCGCCTGTTGCCGCACAGCCTTAGATATGGCGGGTGCGCTTTCTGCAAGCGCGCGATCAATCGCACCCTGGTCAAATGTGATAGCCATATCTACAAACCCAAACATTCGCATGCCCCAAATCGGTTGCGCGCCGGGAATATCTGGCATCGGATGGGCATAAGTAATTTCCGTTGCCCGTCCTCCTGAAGTCTCCCATGCCCCATTGGAAACCACAATGGGGTACAACCTTCCAACACCATCTTTCAAATACAAACCACCCATAAAACCACTCTCTACCCTATCCGTATCCCAACACCTCACGCGCAGGCGATTTTGTCCTTGAAAATACAAATCTGGAACGGTCACTTCCACGGGTGTCAACCGGGTCTCACCCACGGGAAAATCATTGAGCCAAACCCGCGCTTCGTCATCCGCCCAAAAAATCATCACAGCCGTCATTCCCTCGGGCAGCACGCGATCGGGACGCGCCTCGGGCAGCTTCTTCAACACCTCGGCATCTGCCACCTGCATCATCCGCACGAGACTATCTACGGCGGCGGACACATCGTTGTATTCCCGTCGGACTGCCGACACATCCCTCTCCATCGCCTCCGCATAACTGCTTGCAAACAGCAATAGAATCACGAGGTTCACCAAACGCATTTTCTCAAAAATCCGCAAAAGATCCGTCATCTTCATGCCAGAACATCCCGCGCAGGCGATAAGATTCATCGCGCAAAGCCTCGAGTGCATCATCGTCCATATCCACACCCAAACCCGGCTCAGTTGGCAATTCAATAAAACCATCTCGAAAAATTAGAGGCGTCTTAAACAAGTCTTCTCCACGGTTATGACCGCCCTCGCAAATCAACAAATTTGGAATCGTTGCCATTACATGCACCGACGCTGCCACCCCCACAGGCCCGGCCGCATTGTGAGGCGCAATCGCCATATTGTGAATCTCTGCCATCCCCGCGATCTTTTTCAATTCTAACATACCCCCACAATGGCGAATATCCGGTTGCAAAATCGCGCACATCTCTCGCTCGATGAGTTCGCGAAATCCCCAGCGCGTCAAATGCCGTTCGCCCGTGGCAATGGGCACAGTTGTACCCCGGGACAGCGCCAATAACGCCTCGTTATTTTCCGGATGACACGGCTCTTCTGCGAACAGTAGGTGCAGCGGCTCCAACTCCTTCACCAGAATCGCGGCCATCGTCGGACTCAACCGCCGGTGCAAATCCACTGCAATATCGACCGAATAGCCCACCGCTTCGCGCACCGCAGCAACGCGCGAAACCATAAAATCTATTTTTTCTGGCGTATCGACAAATCTCACAGGACTCGGCGAAGTCCCCATCTTCACAGCGCGAAAGCCCTCTGCCACCTTCTGGCTTGCAGCCTCCGCACATTCCTCTGGCGTCGTCCCGCCCGTCCCTGTGTACACGCGAATGCGATCGCGAACTTTCCCACCCAAAAGTTTCCAGACCGGCAGCCCCACCATTTTGCCAAACACATCCCACATCGCCATCTCAATCCCACTCAGCGCACCGACCAACACCGGCATACTCCGGCTATAACTCGAGCGATACATCGCCTGCCAGTGATCTTCGATATTCAACGGATCTTTGCCCACCAGGTACTCGGCCATATCCTCTACAGCCTGTGCCACCACGCGCCAATGCTCGTAATTCATCGGCTCGCCATATCCCACCAATCCCTCATCCGTAAACATCTTCAAAATCATCGCCCGACCCCGAATGGGAATCGTCTCAAACCCCGTAATTTTCATGACAAAACCTTTTGGAACCACAGATAAACGCCGATAGACACAGATGGTTACATCTTTATCCTTCCGAAAATGAGTGATCATTATCCAACGTTGTACCCTCTTTATCGGTGTTCATCTGTGTTCATCTGTGGTTGCTTTGTGCCTTTTGAATAATCTCTGCAATCTCCCCCGCAAACCGGATCTGACTGTCATCCTCTGGCGCATATCCCACAACGCGCCTTGCATTGTCGATATTCCAGAACCGGTGCGTATTCCCACTAATGCCAAAAAACACCTGAAACGGCACCCCATTTTCATCTTCAATATTCTCTGTCTCAATACTCTTAATCACCAGTTGAGATAAATCCCGCGCACTCAAATACGCGCCCAATTCGCGGTGCAACTGCTTCAAATTATCGGCCGACTGCCCTTCCATAATGGTGTCTCGGGGCGCGCCAATGCGGATGTGGACACTCTCCAGCCGCTTGCCGTTGGTCGCATTGCCCGTTGCAAACACAAAGGCCAGATGTTCGTACGACGACTTTGCCCAACCATAAAAATTATCAGACAGAGGCAGCATATCAGTCGTGGCAAAATCCAATCGGTCAGCCCAGATCAACCGCTCGTAAAAATCGCATGCGTGATTTGAACTCATCACAACAATGCGTTTCACACCCTCTTCGACACACGTCTGGTACACATTGTGGCACATCCGAATATTATCGGATTCCTTCCAATAATCCGTGTGCTGCCAATCTACAGTCCCCTTAAACCCGCTGTGTACCACGGCATCGGCACCTCGAAAATGGGCGCGATACGCATCCCGATCCGGATTTTCCAAATCCACAACTTGCACGCCTTCAACTTCATCGCCCTCGCGGTTGGTCGCCTTCACATCCAACAATGTCAGATCGTACCTCTCGCGCAATGCCGGCAACATCCGCCCCGCCACATAGCCCGATGCACCTGTTAGAACAACCTTTTTCTTCGCCATATCGCGTTCCTTTATGCAGCCTGATAAACAACCTGCCCCCGCACCACCGTTGCCACCACATCCAATTTCTCCTGTCCATCTTCCCAGCGGAACAAAGACAAACTCGCCTCTTTACCGACATCCACAGACCCCACGCGGTCTTCTATCCCCAACAAACGCGCCGGATTAATCGACGTCATTTCAATAGCATCGGACAGCGAAGCGTCTGTAAACCGCACGGCATTGGGAATACCACTATCCAGAAATAAACCCGCCCCTGCCAGATAAGGCGTTCCCGCCAGCGAAATTTTGCCATTGGCGTGCAATTCGCTCTGTCCCAACCCGCTCTCGCTGCCGTAAATACCCGGCGACAGACCAGCGATAGATGCCACATCGCTCACCAGACACAGGCGTTCTTTGCCTTTTGCGCGATAAAAACTCTTCAACACCGCAGGCGGCAGGTGAAACCCATCGGGAATAATCCCTGCCCACAACGCATCTGCCGCGAGTTGTTCCCATATATAATTGGGATGACGCGGCAACTCGGCATGCGCGCCATTGCCCAGATGGGTTGACATTTGGGCACCGGCGGCAACCGCCTCCTGGATGCGCTCGGGACTCGCGCCCGAATGACCAATTGAAACAATAACACCCGTTGCAGCCACCTTCTCAATAAATTCCAATGCGCCGTCTCGCTCGGGCGCAAGCGTAAAAATCGCAATGCGCCCACCAGCCGCTTCTTGATACCGCTGAAATTCATCCCAATCTGGATCGCGCACATGCGCCAGGGGATGCGCTCCGCGCGGACCATCTTCAGACGCGATATAAGGTCCCTCAACGTGAAACCCGACAAAAGACGCACGCGCGACTTCTGATTCCTCACACGCCTTTGCCAACAGCGCTAGACCGTGAACCGCATCTTCCTCAGATGAAGTCGTCACCGTGGGACACCACAAACCCGTGCCCGTCCTGTGCATCCACGCCGCTGTCTCCACAATTTTCTCTACCGTCAAATCTTTGGCTTTATAGTTGATCCCCCCCACGCCATTGACCTGCACATCAAAAATCGCCGGCGCGATCCACACATCATCTCCACCAATCGCATCTCCCGCCTCCCTGCGATGAATAGCTGCGATCTTCTCGCCATCTGTTTGCACGGTTACGACCTGCGACGTATCAACCAGTTTGCCCCTAAAATTCATAGTCTTATCTCCTTTCTGAGCGCTAAACTACGCGATTTTCTGTACTTAATCAATAATGAATCCATCTGCCTACAATTCATTTGTCCATTATCCCCTGTCCCATTATCTTGCATACACACCCAAAAATAAACGACTAATATGACCCGTTCTCAAACCATCGGCCTCATCCTCGGCCCCGCGCTGGCACTGTTTATTTTTTTCTTCCCAAGTGACCTCGGCATATCTGCCCGCATGGCGCTCGCTTTCACCGCGCTCACCGTTATTTTCTGGACCTTTGAACCCATTCCTATTTCCTACACCGCCATCTTCATCCTCACAGTCTTTCCGCTTCTCGAAATCCTCTCTTTTGAAACCACTTTTCAGGGCTTCTCCGGCAAAGCCGTCTGGCTCGTCTTTGCCGGAATGGCATTGAGTCTGGGCATTACTGAAACCCCCTTGGGGGCGCGAATGGCCCAAAGCGTCCTCGGTCGCCTGAGTGGATATCGGCAACTCGTCTTTGGCCTGCACATCCTGGGCCTCACAATGGCACTGCTGATCCCCTCTGGCGTCGTGCGCATCCTCATCTTGATGCCAATGGTCGTCTCTCTGCTCAAAACCCTCGGCGAAGCCCCCAACTCAAAAGTCAGCGCTGCTCTCGTCCTCTCGCTGACCTGCGCCACGTATTACAGCGGCACGGGCATCCTGACGGCTGGCGTGCCCAACCTGGTCATTCTCGGCGTTCTGGAATCGCGCGATATCACAATCTACTGGAGCGAATGGGCCTATTATCTCTTTCCCATCATCGGCCTCCTGCGCGTTGGCCTGCTCTACGGCCTTATCCGCTTGCTATTTCGCCCCTCGAGGGAACCCGATTTCTCGGGCCATTCCGCTATCGCCGCTGTTCCCACACACATGACCGGTTCCGAAAAAAAAGTACTCGGCATTCTCATCGCAGGTGTTCTCCTGTGGACGACCGATATTATACACGGCATTCACCCGGTCTATATCGGCCTGAGCCTCGTCCTCCTCTGCTATTTGCCCGGCTGGGGTCCCTTGCCCTTTGACACCATCAAAAAAGTCAATTTTCCCCTTCTCATATTCATTTCCGCGGTTTTTGCCATCGGTCACGCCCTCGAACAATCTGGCCTCAACCGAGCCCTCGCGTCCGTATTCATACACCATCTCCAAACAGTCGAAACCCCCATTGCCCAACTCGCCATCATAGCTTATCTGGCTGTACCATTTGATTTTTTAATGGACACCGCTGCGGTTGGCGGCGTGCTCGCCCCCTTTCTGCTCGACCTCGGGCCTCAACTCGGCCTGTCGCCCCTCCCCATCGCCCTCAGTCTGGCAATCGGCACAGGCGTGGTTTTCATTCCCTATCAGGGCGCGCCATTTATTGTCGCGTACAGCTTTCGCTATGCTCGAATGGGTCAATTCATACTCGTGATGTCGCTGATTTCTCTGGTAACGCTCATCGCGCTGCTTCCACTGACCCTGTTATACTGGCGTATAATTGGATTTATTTGATTCTATCCCATCGCCGTACAACCCCTTCTATGCTTGACAAATACGCCCACACACACTTTAATATTTCCAATGCTATCACCCGATTTTTCACTCAGGAGTACAAAAATGACCCAAACCATTGACGGAGAACGCGCCCTTGCCTGGGGTGCGGTAGAAGCGGGCGTCGGCGTTGTAACCGGGTATCCCGGTTCACCCGGCACAAACACATTTAACGCCATGGCCGAAATGGCCAAAGATCACGGGCACCACGCCGAGTGGTGTATCAATGAACGCATTGCCCTGGATATGGCAGCCGGTGCATCACAGGGCGGCAAGCGCGCGCTCGTATGTCTCAAAAGCGTGGGCATGAACGTCGCGCTCGATACCCTGATGGTGCTCAACATGACCGGTGTACACGCCGGACTCGTCATTGTCATGGGCGATGACCCCGGCGCATGGGGATCGCAAAACGAGCAAGATACGCGCACCCTTGGTCCCCTGGCCGAACTTCCAATGCTCGAACCCGCCACGCCAGGGGAAGGCCGCGACATGATAAAATGGGCTTTTGAATACTCGGAAAGCCTGCAATCCATCGTGATATTGCGACTGACCAGAAGTTATAGCGTCAGCACGCAAGCCCTTTCCGACTTTCGCCCCGCAGCGCAACACCCCACCCGCGAACCCGACCGCGAGCCAATGAGCTGGATATCGGCACTTCGCACAACCGAAGGCAACCACACAGAATTACACGAAAAAATTGCGCGCGCCACCGCACAATTTAGCGACCTGCCCTTCAATAGCATAAATGGCAATGGAAAGAAAGGCATCATCGCTTGCGGCATGGTACACACCAAACTCCTCGACGCGCTCGATGGAGCAGACACATCTAACCTCTCCATCCTCAAACTCAGTGCCCTGTACCCCCTTCCGCAAAAACTCATCGCGGACTTTCTCGCAAAGTGCAGCGAAGTACTCGTCGTTGAAGAAGTTGATCCATACATCGAAGACGCCATCAAAGCCATTGGTTACGACGCCGGTTTTACCCCGCCAATCCTGGGCAAACGCACGGGACATCTCACCAGCGTGGGCGAACTCTTCCGCTGGCAAATACAAAACGCACTCGACAACTATCTCCCTGGTTTCTCGCCAACCACGCGCTACACCGAAGAAAATTGGGAAAGCGAAAAACCCTTTCGCAAAAACCACTGCGCTGGCTGCCCCTTCACAGAAATCCTTACTGCACTGCGCGAAGAAGCCAATGCCCTCGGTCAAAACCCCTTTATATCTGCCGATCCGGGATGCGTGGTAATGGCCGCTCCCATGCTCGACACCAAACTTTCGATGGGATCCGCCATTGGCGTAGCCTGTGGCTTGAGCAAAACGGATATTACCGAACGCACCATTGCGATATGTGGCGACTCCGCCTTTTATCACGGCGGCATCAATGCCCTCGTCCATGCGCGCGCCACAGGTGCGACACCCATTGTTATGGTACTCGACAATGGCGGCTCGCTCACCACCGGCGGACAAACCACGCCCGACCAGGGCGTTCAAATAAATGGCGAAGCCGGACCGCAAGTCACCATGCGCGACCTCGCTCTTGCATGCGGAGCGTCGCGAGTCCGCGAAGTCCATGAGCAAGACACCGACGACTATATGCGTAGCGTCTTTCGAGACGCCCTGCAAGATCCCACCCTCAACCTCCTCATCGTGCGAAAGCCATGCCATGAAGTGTAATTAAACGCCATTAATACCAACTCAAATGCCCCTGTTTCTGCGAATGAAACAGGGGCATTTTGTTTGCACTATTTTGATGGTACAATCTAAAGATTCAGAAGTTTAGCCGCCGTGCGGTATTTGATATCTTCGAGCGCCTCTTCATCGACGGGCAGAATAGCGAGTTTGACAAGAGCTGGACCAGCATAGGATATGGGCAAGTGCGTGCCAAAAAGAATATGATTCGCACCGCCTTCCTCAATCAAATATCCCAGATCCTTCATCGCATTGGTATTTTTGTGCAGACCATAATGAATTTCGGCCAGTGAAAGATCGACGTACCAGTTCAAATCGCGCAGGTCCTCTCGCACCCAGAGCGGTGACCGCGCGAGCGGACGGGCATTCGGTATAATAATCGCGGCATCGGGCACAGACGCGATCAGATTGGCGAGTTGTGCCAGGTCAACACTCTGGCCCGGATCCATCCAGTGATGCTGCCGAACATCTTCGAGTCTGTGCGGAATAAAAACCGGGAGATTGCACTGAGCGCATGCCTGAACGACGCTTCGGCTCTCAGCACCATCGGCCTGATAGTTGTGATATTGCGGAAAAAGGCGAATCCCCTTCATACCGAAATCAATACAGGCTGTCAGATCATCTTCCCAATGCGGCGACAGAGGATTAATTGTACCAACTGGAATAAGGCGATCATGCGGTTCAACATCGCGGGCGAGCCGCTCATTCGCCGATTGTGGATGCCTGTGAAATGCGGCTTCAATATAAGAGACAACAGCTTTGTCAATACCCGACCGGTCGAGGCGTGTGATAAGCGCATCGGGCGTATTGTCTCGCAAAGAACGAAAAGGCCATATGCCGAGCCAGGCATTTACATCTATGAGCATTTTTTGTTTTCTTTCTTTAACTGGTACGAGGTTCTGTGGGCGTAGCTCCCTGTTGCGCAAGAATGCGCTCGGCATTGGTCCAAAAAATGTGTTCGCGTTCGTCCTCTGTAAGATCTGCATCGAGAACTTTGCCCACCGAGCCAGCCATCGTGCCATCGGTGCCAAAAAGCACGCGCTCGACACCGAGTTCTGAAACCGCGTATTCGACCTGTCCATCGTCCAGGTTGCTACCCGACACATCGACATAAACATTGGGAGACGCCTGGCGCATTTCGCGCACAGTGTGTTCCCAATCGCCTCCACCCCCGATATGGGCGTGAATGAGAATCGCATCGGGATATTTTTCACTGGCTTCGCTAAAATGAATACCGTGTGAAATGAGCGGCTGGCTTGCGCGGTGTTCGGGAACGGGATATCCCGCATGCTGAAGAATGGGTACGCGGCGTTCGCTCGCCAATTCGAGAACAGGGTGCAAAACCGGATCGTCGATGCGGTACTGATTGTAGAGCTTAATGCCAATCATGCCCGCATTGAGACAGCGCTCGGCTTCGTCTATAGCACCTTGAAAATGACCGGGAATGAGAAAACACCAGCCGCGAATGCGTTTGGGATGGCGCGCCATCGCGCTCAAAATAGTATCGTTGTGAGGAGGCACATCCCTAACAGGTGCCAGAATGCCCTGTTGGATAACGGAGGAACACCAGTATTCGGTAATGCCGAGCATGTCGCCCGAAGCGACGAGATGATCAGCGGACTGCTCCCACCCATCCATAAGCCAGACATGGCAGTGCATGTCAATTTTGGGACGGCGAATGCCAGATTCGATATCTAAGGTCATGATTAGCTTTACCCGTTATTGTAGATTTGCGATGGGCAATTTACTCAGTTCTGAATGATTGGTCAAGACAACAAGCAACACGATCTAAAAATAGTGCGCCCAGACCTTTTTTACCCCTGCGATCGTCTGATCGATATCCTCGTCCGTATAGCGTTCATTCACGGGAAGGCGCAGACAAGTGGCTTGCAGGGTATCGACATTGGGACAGTCATCGGGATTGTACACAGTATTTTGCCAGAATATCGGAATATCGTCCGTTAAAGGATAGTACTTGCGTTTCTGGATAACTTCCGTGCGTAAAATATTTTTCACTGCGGACATGCTCGTATTGATGGAAATGCCCTCGGCGCGAAAAATATTGACGAGTTCATCTCGCGTTGGCGTGCTGCCCGTATAGCGAATGGCAAGCGGCCACCACGAAGGATGGACATTATCGGCAATTTTCGGAAAATCGAGATGGGGTAGATCGCCGAGTTCGGCATAGTATCGCCGAACAATCTGGTCGCGACGTGCAACGAGGTACTCGAGCTTGTGGAGTTGTGCAATAGCGACAGCGGCTTGCAAGCAGGTCGGGCGCAAATTAGTACCAAAAAAAGGAATGGGTTGCACACCGCGTTCGAGTTTCTGACCCCGCAAATAGGTTTTGTCGCGGAAAAGACGGGCAATTTCAGCGGTCTCATCGTCATTGGTCGTGACAAAACCGCCATCGCCAGTGGAAATCTGCTTGGATTCATTCATGGAAAATCCTGCGGCGTGTCCAATCGCACCAACAAATTGACCGCGATAGGTTGCGCCGTGTGCCTGCGCGCAATCTTCGAGAATTTTGACCCCTGTTTCCTCGCTAATCTCCAGAAACGCATCCATATCACAGGGCATACCGGCCATGTGGACAGTAATAATAACCCTGGTCTTATCCGTAATTTTCTCGCGCACCTTTTGAGGATCGAGCAGGCGGGTTGACAAATCGATATCAGAAAAAATCGGGATAGCGTGCAGTGCAAGAATGGCCGCAGTCGTACCAAAATCCGTCATAGACGTAGTAATAACCTCATCGCCTTCAGACACACCCAGCGCGGCAAGAGCCGTTTGCAGTGCAACCGTGCCTGATGTCACCATAATCGCGTGTTTGACCTCAAATGCGCGACATATTTCAGCTTCAAAATCCGCGACTTTCCCATCTGGTCCCATGAGTTTCCCCGAATCGAGAACCTCGAGCAACAATTCGCGCTCTTCATCGGTATATTTATTCGGTTGATTATACGGAATGGTTTTGGCCTTTTCTCCACCGTTAATTGCGAGTTCATCCATCGTGCATATCTCCTGATTCAGGTACGCCGAGTGAGGCGTGGATCTGGACAAATTTCCACTGATCATCTTCTTTCTCGAGAACACCTGTCAAACGCATAGCCAATTGTTCGCGTTTGCCCTGCCATTTGAGATTCCAGGTCTGACGCGTGTAAAACCATGCAACTGCCTCGCGCTCTTGAACATCGAGATAATCGCATGTAATGGTAAAATCCTCGGTACTATCCACATGGTGACGATAGTACTCGGGTATATTTTCATCACCCTGGATATATTCGTCTTCATCTGTACCTATCTTGACATAATAGGGCGCGCGGGACATAAGACCGATCAACCGCCGGGCGTCTCCCGCAGTAAGCGCGTCAAAATAGGCGTGTACAGTTTTACGTGCATCCATATCCTAAAACGTGCCGGGCCAGGGATACGCATTGGACCCCGCATTGGCATCAATCGGACCTTCGGGCAGGGTATCTTGCCATGCCAGCACCCGATCAGCCATTTCCGCGACGCGCTCTGGCATATATTCTGCGCGATTGTTGAGTTCCATCGGATCTCGCGGAATATTGAAAAGTTCGACGCGGCTGCGGTCGGGATTCAAAAGCAATTTCCAATCGCCTTCGCGGATGGAAAGCATGGGGCTTTTGTGCAAACAATGCCCGGCAATATTGAACCGCCATTCCCACATAAGCGGTTTTTTCCTCATAACACTGCGACCGCGCAGCGCATCGGTCATATCTTCCCCGTCGAGCACCAGACCATCGATATCAATACCAGCCAAATTGCAAAAAGTGGGCAAAAAATCGACCGCGCAAAACGGCGTATCGTTATCAATGCGCCCGGCAGAAACGCCATTGGGCCAGCGAATAATAAAAGGCGTACGCACACCGCCCTCGTAGAGACTGCGCTTGCGACCGCGAAAAGGACCGGAAGAACCGACGCCGCTATGCGTGGCATTGCGAATATGGATATCTTCGGGACCATTGTCCGCAGAAAAAATAACTATGGTATTATCGCTCAAATTCAATTCGTCGAGTTTATCCATCAACCGACCAATGTGGCGGTCTGCATTCGTGACAACCGAATAGTAAATCCGCAACGCGCCCTTGTGTTTGTCTTCCAGGCCATTCGCTGTGAATTGCTTGTAGGGCTCCATCTGTTCTTCAGTCGGATCGAGAATCGCGTGGGTATCGTTGAGCCAGGCCTGAACAAAAAAAGGCTCGTCTTTATTGCGCTCAATAAAACCAATCGTTTCATCAATAATCACCTCCGTAGAGCGGCTGCGACCCTCGCCAGTCTGCAAATCGGTAAAATTGAGCAACGGGCCATTGCCCACATTGATTTTAGACTCGTCAATACCGTAGTCATAAGGAGCCGGTGCGCCTGCGCCGCTACCGAGATGCCACTTGCCAAAGTGCCCCACCGCGTACCCGCTTTGTTGTAACAGACCAGTAACTGTAACCGCATTGGGATCGAGAAAATTGGGCATACCCCGTGCCGCATTCTGCGCGTGCTGTGCAAAATGCCCGTGTATGCCCCAGTGCGCTGGAAAACGCCCGGTCATAACAGCGGCGCGGCTTGGGGAACAAACCCCAGAGCAAACGTAGAACTGAGAAAAAAGAGTCCCCTGTGCGGCAAGGCGATCCAGGTTTGGCGTCCTGGCATGAGGATGTCCATAACAACTCAAATCGCCCCAACCCCAGTCATCGGCGAATACAAAAACAATATTGGGTCGGCTCATAAAAAGCTCCTTTTCACAAAACCAGAAGAACGGCAAGAACAGCGATCCCCACACCGGCAATCGCAGGTCGGGCGAGGCGTTCTTTCCAGTAGAAATGGGCAAAGAGGTTATCCAGCACAACAACACTACATCCCAATGTCGGAAAAAAAAGCGTGCCTGGCAACTTGCTTAATGCGGTCATAATGACGCAAAGCGCCAGGACATTGTAAAGACCGATGAAAACGCCGAGTTTGACCGCAGGTCCTTGTGGTCGGTGTTTTTTCAGGGCAATGACAACACCACCTATCAGTCCAGCGGTTGCTCCGATGAACATCAAGACATGTAAATAGACGGGATCGAGACCATTGTAGTGAACAGATCGCAAACACGTATGGCTTATGCCCTGACAGAAACAAACCGCGATAAGCAAACCAAATGCTTTTATTCCTCTGACTTGCGCGGTTCTGCCCGGATGAGAAGTCATAAGTGCCAGCGCACTGAGCGCGAGAAGCAACCCCACAAACTGCGTTGGGGCCATGGACTCGCCCCAAAGGTAAATGCCCAGCACAATGGGCATGACAATGGACATTCGGAAAGCCGTAACAACAGAACCGATGGGCGCAAGGGTAAGCGCGTGATTCATCAGCAACATGGAACTGATAAAAACCGTACCAGTTCCCAACCCCATGTAAAGGGCAAGACGGGGAAACGTCCACGCATCGGTAACAAAGAGATAAATGGCAATTGCGAGAGCCAAGACGAGGTAGTTGGTGGCGACAACCACTGGCGCGTAACAGCCGCGTCTTTGTCCGAGCTTGAATAGCTGGACAAAACCGAAGTCGAGGATAATAGAAAAAAAGAGCCAGTGCATAAAAGATAATTAGTGATCTCGGCTTTTATTCCTATGACAATATGGATAGGTTAAACGACTTTCGTCCGCAATTTATCCCCGATGGGGTGATGGTGCAAGTTATAATTCAAATAACGCTTGCCTTACCCAGTTCGATTTCAGTATTACTCACCATAGACAAAGAGTATATTGAACTGATTCAGCCAAAAACCTGGTCATTCCCCATCAAGGATGTTGTGCTATGCTTCAAATAGGCCAAGCCGCCGTCGGCATCACACCGCCTTTAGGCACCCATCTGGCCGGAAGCGGCATGGGAGAATACCGCCCTGCTCAAAAAACCCTCGATCCACTTTACGCCAAAGTGATGGTCGCCCAGGCCAAAGACGCGAAGTTGTGTATCATCTCATTAGACACGTTGGCGGTTACTTTGCCCTACACCCGGGCCATTCGAGAAAGCGCTGTCGCGCTGGGCTTTGAACCCCACGCCGTGATGGTGCATTCGTTGCAGAATCACTCGGCACCGAGTTGCGGCGCCCTCATGCTCGACCCGGATTTCCCGCTTGACCTGAGAGCTGATCAGGAGCACATCACCGGTAGTGAAGCCGCTTATACGAAGCAGGCCGTCGCCGGCGCAACCCGCGCGATCCAAGAAGCGAACGATGCGTTAACGCCAGTGCAGGTCGCCATGGGGCATGCCGTTCGCGACGACCTGGCCTTTAATCGGCGTGGCGTGATGCGCGGCGGCAATATCTGCATGCCGTGGCCCTTCACCAGTGACGCCAAACCCCTGGGGCCGACAGACATCGTTTACATGGAAGGCCCTGCCGACCCACAGGTGGGTGTGTGGTGCGCGCAATCGGTCGCGGGTGATATGGCCGCGATGCTGCTGCACTTTACCTGTCATCCGGTCAATGTGTTTGCTCGGGAAAAAAATACCATCTGCGCCGACTGGCCCGGCGCGTGGAGCGCAAAAGTCAAAGACCAAAACAGTCTGATGTGCCCGCCCCTGGTCATCAACGGATGTTGTGGCAACGTCAATCCCTGGCCCGCCTTTACGCCCAACTTCACGCCTGACCACGTGCGCATGGGGAATGAATTGGCGGACACCACACAGGCCGTCATCGAATCGCTGAGCTTTGCAGACGTTGATTCGATCGATTGGCGCTTCGAAAAAATCCCTCTGGCGTATCGCGATATTCCCAACGATCGGCAAGACCAGGTCAACCGCATTCTGGCCGAACACCCAACGCTGAAACTACAAGACAACGGCGAAGTAGATCCCACATGGTTTCATGCCGCATCGACGAAAAGCATCGAGCTTTGCCGAAATCGCGAGCCGCAATTCATGTATGAAATCCAGGTCTTCCGTATCGGCGACATGGCTATCATTTCTCTGCCGGGCGAGCCGTTCGTGGAAGGTCAATTGGAGATTAAGACCAGGTCGCCTGCGAAGCTCACCTTCATCGCTCACATGTCCACGCAATACGTCGGCTACCTTCCCACGCGCGACGCCTGCGCAAGACCGGGGCACGAAACCAACGCCAACTGCACCTACTGGGCCAAGTTTGCGCCGGACTCGTTGGAGCGCATCGTCGAAGCGACGTTGGCAATACTGACGGAATTATTCGAAAATAACTGAGAGGTGATAGATGCCCCTGAGCAACGACTTCATCGAGCAGTTCGCCACACCTGGGGACGACTACCGTCCGCACATCATGTGGTTCTGGAACGCCCCGCTTGAGGAAGGCGAGGTGCGCCGACAAGTACGGGACTTCAGGGACGCAGGCATCCTCAATTTCTACATCCACCCCATGTACGGTTTCCCGGTCGATTACCTGTCCGAGAAAATGTTCGAGGCCATCGGATGGGCTGTCGATGAGGCCAGGAAGCACGGCATGCGCTTCTGGATCTATGACGAATACAACTGGCCCAGCGGCGCCGCAGGCGGGTACCTGATCCGCGACAACCCCGATCGTCGCATGCTCGTGGTGACGAGCGACGAACAGGCATCGGAGCATGGACCCCAGGACGATCACGCTGCATGGCAATGCGTGGACGAATCGGGCAAAGCGACCGTCTTCCACGAGACGCCACAGAATGGGGTGTGCCCTTTTGCGCAGTGGTCGCCCTTCTGCTGGGGGCAAGAGGGCTACGGCGATGTTTCCGACCCGGAGACGGTACGGGCATTCATCGAGCTCACTCATGAAGCCTACCGTAGCCGTTTCCCCGGAGAGCTGGGCAAGACGATTGCCGGCCTCTTTACGGATGAGGTGTCTTACTGCCTGGCCGGCTTCTACGGCGAGTCCGAGCGCCCTCTCCCCTGGACTCATGGCATGCGCGAAACGTTTCTTGAGCGCCATGGCTATGACGTCGCGGCGCACCTCCCGAGCTTGCTGGCAAACGTGGGAGATTACCGGAGAATCAGGTGCGACTACTGGCACTACCTGACCGGCCGCCTGGAGAGCGCCTACTACCGGCAGTGCGCGGAGTGGTGCCGAGAGCATGGGCTAACGCTCACGGGACACCTTTCGGGGGAGGAGCTTTTCCGCCACAACATTCTCTTCTTCGGAGATTTCTACCGGTGCCTCCGCTGGCTCGACATCCCCGGGATCGACGCCATCTTCCCTCGACTGAACCACGAGGCCGACCACTTCATGGTCGCCGCTAAGAGCGGGGGGTCCGCCATCCGCCATCTCGGACGCGACCGACTGCTCTGCGAAACCTACACGGGCAGCGGCTGGGAACTCACGCCCGAGCAGATGAAGATCATCTTCGACAAGCTCGCCCTGGGCGGTGTCAACCTCCTGCAGTACATGGGCGCCTACTACTCAATCGCCGGCATGCGCAAGGTGCTGCCGGGCGGGTATCCACCCTCACACGGCCACCAGAATCCGTTCTGGCCGTTCTATCGGACGTTCGGCGACTATGTCGCGCGTATCTGCCAAACGCTGGCTCTGTCACGGTCCACCGGGAAGGTCGCCGTCCTGCACCCGATCACCACAGCGTTCTGTGAGTGGGCGGGTAGTGCGGAAGACCTGGCCCGGGGAGTCCCGGGGCCGCCCGCCTTCGAGGCGATGCAGCAAGCCTTCCTTGCTGTGACAAACCTGCTCCTGGAACTCGGGGTCGACTACGACTACCTCTTCGAGGACGTCCTGGCTTCTGCGAACGTGGACCGTGGGACCGTTCTGACCGCCGAGGCTGAGTATGAACTGCTGATCTTGCCAAACGTCACTTGCCTGACTCGGAAGACCGCAGAGAAGCTGGCAGGTTTCCTGGAAGCCGGGGGACGCACGGTCTTCGTCAACAGCGTGCCCGGCTGGGCGGAAGGCGATCCCGCGCTCCTCAAACGAGTGACCGATCATCTCTCGGCGCTGCCGGACAACGAGGGGCGTGAAGCGGCCGCCGCACTCCAGGAGGGGACGGGCACACATCTCTGCGGCCGGGATCGCGTGACCTGGATCGTGAGCAACGACCTGCCACCCGACGCCCGGGACCCGCTGAGGAATGTCCTCGATGCCGTCATTCCACGCGAATTCCGAGCCCTGCCTGAGATGCCGTCCTCCGTGCGGGCAAGTCGGCGGGTGTTCGACGGCGAGCCGCTGCTGTTCCTCTACAACCAGGGAACGGAGCGCGTGTCCGTGCCCTTGCCTGCTGACGTCAACACAGTCCTCGATCCCGAAACAGGGGACGCCGGGAGTATCGACGCGAACGTTGACCTGGCTCCGTTCCAGACGCTTATTGCAGCCCGGACCGACGGGCCGGTCTGCGCCAGCCGGGGACCGGAGCAGAGCTGGACACAGGAGCTGGTGTTGGGCGAGGCCGAGTTCTCACTCCTCGAGGCGAATTTACTGGCCATCGCCTGGCAGGTCCGGATGTCCGACGCCGAGGAGTGGCAGGACCTTGACGGACTGCACTTCCCCGCCACATGTGCGGTTCAGCCCGGCGACGAGTATGAGCTCAAGTGGACCTTCCGAATCGAGGAAGGTGCGGAGCCGGTCGAGATCGTGACCGAGGATCTGACCGAAGCGTTTCATCTCGAGCTCAACGAACGTCCGCTCACCGGCTTCGAGCGGGCGCGGATCTGGGATTGGCGCAACCTGCGGGCAGACATCCGTACTCTGGTCGTGCCGGGCGAGAATGTGGTCACGTTCCGGAGCCGCACACCCGGATGGGATGGGCCTCACACGCCGCCACTCACAGCGATCCGTGGCGATTTCTGCGTGGACGACGGGTGCCTGGTCAAGACACGAGGGCGTCTCGGCCCCGGGTCATGGGCTGAGGCGGGCTTTCCAAACTACACAGGCACGGCCCGGTACCGCTGGCGATGTGAGTTGCCGCCACTGGGGGGCCGCGTCTGGGCTCATGCAGAGGAGGTCGCCGCAGTGGCAGCACTGATTGTCAACGGGCATCGTCTCGCACCGCGCCTCTGGCGCCCCTACACGTTCGACATCACGGATCTCGTGTTGCCGGGGCCGAACGAGATTGAGTTAGAGGTCACGAGTTGCGCGACAAACCTATTGGGTTTGAACCAGCCTGAGCTCTTCCTGAAAGGGAAAGCCGCGACGGCCCGACAGGAACGCCAGGCCGCCGGACTGCTGACGCCTGTGTCCATCAGGTGGTGAAGCCGGTCCCGAGAATGAAGGACCGGCTGAACGTTCAGTCCGAGTTTATGCTAACGCCTGAAGAAATGCAAATCTATCAAGATAGCTGAGCCCGAATCAGGAGGCTGAAAATGATATCACCGCCATCATCTCATATCGGCATCGATATCGGCGGAACATTTACCGACATTGCTGTCTTGGGCAGTGACGGTTCGCTCGCTGTCCGGAAGGTCCTTTCCACGCCGGAGGACTACGCCCGGGGTATCATTCAGGGGCTTCGCGGATTGATTGAAGATCGCCGGATTTCAGAGGTTTCCATTGAGAGAATCGCACATGCCACGACTGTTGCCACAAATGCGATCCTGGAAGGCAAGGGAGCCCGGACGGCCCTGATCACGACAAAAGGATTCCGAGACGTTCTCGAGATGCGACGGATTCGGATCCCCGAGCTTTACAACCTTTTTTATAGCCCGCCCAGTCCTCTTGTTCCACGCCGCCTGCGATTCGAATTGGATGAACGAATGGACTCTCGCGGCGGGGTGCGGGAACCTCTCCAGCAGGTGTCCCTGGAAAATGTCCTGAACACCGTGCAGCAGCAGGAGATCGAAGCACTGGCGATCTGTCTGCTCCATTCCTACGCCAACCCGGAGCACGAACTCCGGGCGGTCACCGCGGCCCGGGAGTCGCTTCCCGATGTATTTGTCACCGCCTCCTGCTAGGTCCTTCCTGAAATCCGCGAATATGAGCGTACGAGCACGACAGTGATTAATGCCTACCTCGGGCCGGTCGTGCAGCGATATCTGAATTCCCTGAGCGAACAACTCCAGTCAATGGGCATTCGCGCGCCGCTGGAGGTTCTGCATTCAGGGGGCGGAGTGATGACAGCCGACTCGGCGCAGAAGAAGCCCGCCCACCTGATTGAATCCGGACCCGCGGCCGGGGTGATGGCCGCAGCCTGGATGGCCGGCAAAGCAGGCTACACAAACGTGATTACCCTGGACATGGGCGGCACAACCGCCAAGACCGCCATAGTTGAGAACGGAACCGTTGCCCGGACTTCCGAATATGAAGTCGGTGCCGGTATCAACCTGAGCAGCCGCCTGGTCAAAGGCGCAGGATATGCGCTCAAGCTGCCGGTCATCGATATCGCGGAGATCGGAGCCGGCGGCGGGAGTATCGTTTCGGTTGACCGGCACGGCCGGCTCCGGGTCGGGCCGGAAAGTGCCGGCGCTGACCCCGGGCCCGTCTGCTACGGGCTTGGAGGCGATGAGCCGACCTTCACGGACGCCGCCGTCCTTCTCGGCTATCTCAGTCCCGATGCTCTGCTTTGCGGGAAGATGAAACTGGAGACAGATCAAGCGAGGAGGATATTCGAGGAGAAAGTGGCCAGACCGATGCAACAATGCCTGATGAAGGCCGCCTTTGGGGCTTTTACACTGGCCTGTGCGACCATGATCCGGGCCGTGAAGTCCGTTTCTACGTATCGCGGAAGAGATCCGCGTGAGGCCGCCCTGTTGGCGTTCGGAGGGTGCGGGCCCCTCGTAGCCACAACCCTTGCACAGGCCCTGGGCATGCGAGAGGTGATTATTCCGCCGCATCCCGGCCTGTTCAGTGCCTTCGGGCTGCTTGTGTCCGAACCCGAGCATGAATCCGTCCGAACCTGGTGTCGCAGACTGGAAGAGGTCAGGCCCGAAGACTTGAACCGGCTCTATAGCGAACTCGAGTCGCAGGCGGTGGAGACGCTCGTTGCCGAAGGATATCGCCCCGAACAGATTCGAGTACGGCGGCTTGCCGATTTGCGCTATGTCAACCAGACCACCGAACTGACCGTGCCTGCACCCGGCGTTCCGCTTGGACCCGGGGAACTAACGACATTGGCGGAGGCATTCGAGCAGGAGCACCTCACGACCTACGGCCACCGGGCAAACCATGACCCCATCGAACTGGTCAACCTCAGGATTGTCTCGAGCGTCATTCGGGAGTTCGGAGCGAATGAGCCCCGGGACCTGTTCCGTGCGGATCACCGGGAAGAGAACGTCGTAAAAAACGACTGCAGAAGAACCTTTTTCGGGCCGGCCGGCGATGATCTGAAAACCGTGGTTTGTTCACGGCAATCCCTCTGCGCTGCGCCCACTGGAGGACCTTTGATCATCGAAGAATTGGACTCAACCACCGTCGTGCCGCCAGGTTGGCAGGCATCTTTGGACGGCTTCCAGAACATCATTCTTCGACATGCCTGACCACGGTGTGAGAGAGTGGACATGAACAAGACAGACCCTGTAACTCTTGAAGTCATTCGCAACGCCCTGGAAATGATCGCTGATACAATGGCGCTTGTGCTGATGCGCAGTGCCTATTCATCAGTGGTGCGAGATTCCATGGACTATTCCACCGCGCTGTTTGACGCAAAAGGCAGAATGATCGCCCAGGGTCTCACGACCGCGCTGCATCTCGGCTCGTTTCCCGTGGCCATCGCAGAACTCACCCGGGCATATGAAGACAGAATACATGCGGACGATGTGTTTATTACCAATGACCCTTATGGTGCCGGCGGCATGCATCTGCCGGATATCTATCTCACCCTGCCCATATTTTTTGCTGGCGTACTGGAGGGCTTTGCGGTTGCCCTTGTCCACCATGCAGACGTTGGCGGGATCGCACCCGGGAGCAATACGTCGTTCTCCACCGAGATCTACCAGGAAGGTCTCCGCATTCCACTCGTCAAACTTTACGACCGGGGAACACCCAATGATACGGTATTCAAATTTATTGAAAAAAATGTCAGGGTACCTGTGGAAGTCGCGGGCGATATGCGCGCCCAGCTCGCTGCCTGCCGCCAGGCTGAACAGGCCTATATGCAGCTTCTGGAAAAATATGGATCGGATTCGCTGGGGCATTATCTCAACCAACTTCTCGAACTCGCCGAACGCATGATGCGGGAAGAGATTCAGGCCATCCCAGACGGCAGCTATGAGTTCACGGATTTCATCGACGGTCTGGGCAGCGAACCGGAACCGATCCGGTTTCAGGCGACCATCACGATTGCCGGCGAGGAGGCAGTCGTGGACTGGAGCGGGAGCGCGCCGCAGGTGAAAGGCGGCATTAATGCGCCCTTCCCGATGACTCTCTCAGCATCCTACCTTGCTTTCCGATGTCTGGGAGGGCGTGATATCCCCAACAATGAGGGTTATATGCGGCCCATCCGGGTTCTCGCACCGGAGGGTACGATTATGAACCCCGTCCTGCCTGCCGCCTGCTCAACCCGCGGGATTACGGGCTTTCGGATGCTGGACACCCTTCTGGGCGCGCTGGCCGGAGCCGTTCCGGACCGTGTGCCGGCGGCAGGGGAGGGCGGCGCAACGTTTCCCTCGATTGGCGGTTATCACGAGGGCGAGCCATTTGTCTTTACAGAATCCGTTCTCGGCTGTTCAGGCGGTCGGCCGGATCGCGACGGCGCCGAAGGCGTTCCCAATCCCGGCGCCAATCAATCTAACCAGCCCGTCGAACTCATCGAAGCACGTCACCCCATTGAGATATTGCAGTACGGCCTGGTCATGGATTCCGGCGGACCGGGAAAATACCGGGGCGGGTTGGCGCTCATGAGAGAATACAGGATCCTTGCGGAGGAAGCCGTTTTGAGCATGCGATCAGATCGACGGGCGCATCCGCCGTACGGACTACAGGGCGGCCTTTCCGGGTCTCCAACCTGCAATACTCTCTATTCCGGTCCGAACCAATCACTTCTTCCTGTGCTTCCAAGCGAAGCGATCGTGTTAAGGAAAGGAGAGATCCTGCGCCATCTTCAGGCAGGCGGCGGCGGCTGGGGCACGCCTGTGGAACGGAATCCTCAAATGGTCCTGGAAGATGTACGGAATGATAAGGTCAGCCTCGAGCAGGCCAGGGAAGTTTATGGTGTGGTAATCGACCCCCTAACACTGAGTATGGATGAAGAGGCAACAGCCACGACCCGGCAGAGGATGCTGGCAGCAGGCGAACATGAAAATAGGGCATCGGCGGATCTCTCTGCAGAAGACCTTTCCAGGATACCGAGTCGGGCGGCCCTGGCCGGCAGGGTCAGCTCGAAGGAAATGGCGGACCGCGTCGCCTCGTTCCATGTCGTGGGAAGCGAAGTCCTGTCGCTCAAGGGTTCGCCCGCCTGGCCGCCGCCGGAACATGTCCTGGCCGCCGCCGAACAGGCCATAGGCGAGAATGCAATGGCCCCTTCCAACGGCTTCCCCGAACTTCGGAAAGCCATCGCGGCAAGATGGGAAACCGATGACGGGATCCGACCGGACTCGGATACGGAGATCCTGATCACGCACGGCGCCATGCATGCCATGAGCATCGCGTTTCTGGCGCTGCTCGCGCCGGGCGACGAGGTTCTGATGTTCAGTCCGGGATTTCAATTTGGCGGACCGCTTCACCTCGCCGGCGCCGTCGCGGTCTGCGTGCCGACTCACCAGGAACAGAACTGGCGCTGGGACCTCGAGGCCATGGAAGCGGCCTGTTCGTCAAGGACCCGCATGGTGATCCTGAATTCGCCCGGAAATCCGACAGGATATGTGGCGTCAAAGAGAGATCTCGAGGCGGCCGCGGAGCTGGCCCTCAGGCACAATCTCTTGATTCTCTCTGACGAGTGCTACGACAAGATGGTCTATGACGGGCGAAAGCACTTGAGGGCGGCCTCCATTCCAGAGATCCGGGACCGGCTGCTGACATTGTGCAGTTTTACCAAGAGCTATGCGATGCAGCCGTGGCGGTTGGGGTATATTGTCGGGCCCCCGGACCTGATATCTGCTTGCCGGAAGGTGCTTGAGTGGAATGTGCTCACCTGCAGCCATATCGCCCAGCGGGCAGCGCAGGCGGCATTGGAGGGACCGCAGGACTGGGTGCACGAGATTGCCAGGCGGTACCAGCAGTACCGTGACCTGATGATAGAGGGCCTGGACCGGGCACCGGGGATTTCCTTTGCCGTCCCGGCAGGAGCGCCATTTCTATTTCTGAACATACGCGGACTCGGCCTTCCCAGCGCGGAATTTGCCGAAGCGCTGCTTTCAGAATACGGCGTCGCTGTCGAGCCCGGCGGACCGTACGGGTCCGGAGACCATGTAAGGCTCATGTTCGGCGGTACCGAAAAGACCATACAGGAGGCAGCAAACCGATTCCGGAAGATAGTGGGCAACCTTGCGTTGTCCGGTCAGTAGTGCTTCTCGAAGATAGTGTCCAGCGCCATCGTTAGCACTGTATGCAGCGAGAATCGTTCGTGCAGAATTTCTCATTGATCAGCCGACAGATTCTTTTGTTTTAGAAGGAGACGCTATGACTACATCCGACCGACCCAATGTCCTCCGGGCCGGCGGTGCGCTGATTGACATAACGCCGAACGCAGGCACACACTTGGGCGGCACGTGGGGCGTGTTACGCGATGCGCGCACGGTGGCGGAACCGCTATACACCCGGGCTCTCGTGCTGGAATCCCGCACACGGAAACTCTGTATCGTCCAACCAGACCTGGAAATCGCCACGCTTCCGTGGACGCAGAAGATTCGCCAGAGCATTGAGCGCCGCTGTGGAATCGCGCCCGACGACATCATGGTACATCTTCCGCAATCCCATTCCACGCCGCCCCTCGGCAACTTTGTCATCGACGAGGCGCTGCCCAACATTCCGCCTGAACTAGAGTACCTCCGCGGCTCCCAATCTGAGTACTGCGAGTACGCCGTCGGCAAAATCCTTTCGTGCGTTGAAGCCGCGGACAAAGCCTTGCATCCGGTCCAACTCGGCGCGGGCCGGGCGGTCCGTGATGATCTGGCCTTTAATCGGAGGGGAGTAACTCGCGACGGGGGCATAGTGATGCCGGGACAGTTCTCCAGGGCGTCCAGGCCGCTGGGCCCCACGGACATCGCCTTCCTCGAAGGTCCGACGGACCCCGAGGTGGGGATGGTGTGTCTGCGCAATGAGAAAATGAAGATGAGCGCTATGCTCCTTCACTTCACGTGCCATCCGGTCAATGTGTTCGCCACGCAGCACTACACCGTCTCGCCGGACTGGCCGGGCGTTTGGTGCGCCGGGATGCAGGAGGAATGCGGTGAAACGTGCGTTCCCCTGGTGCTCAACGGTTGCTGCGGCAACATAAACCCGTGGCCCGCATTCCACGCCGATTTCGTCCCGGACCACCGGCGCATGGGGCGCGCGCTGGCCGAGACCTCACGGCACATCCTCAGTGCACTCACCTTCGAAGAAGAGGCCACGCTGGACGCACGAGTGAAGCTCGTCCCGCTCCCCTTGAAGAAGGCCGATTCCGCCGACCGCGCAGCCGCCGAGAAGCTCCTTGCCGAGCACCCCGAGCCACGCTGGGATGAAGATAGTACGCCTCGCCGCGTGAACGCCGATTGGATGGATGCGGCCATGCTGATGAGCGTGGAGCTTGAGCGCGAGCGCTCCCCAGAGCTCGCCTATGAGATTCAAGTCATGCGCATCGGCGACATCGCCCTCGTCGGACTCCCCGGCGAGCCCTTCGTCGAAGGCCAACTGGAGATCAAAGTCCGGTCGCCCTTCCCCTATACTTTCGTCGCCCACAACACAACCGACTTCGCCGGCTACATCGCCCCGCGCCACAGTTACCCGCGGGGCGGGCATGAGATTCGTAACAAGCCGGCGAAGTGGGCAAAGGTGGAGCCGGGGTGTCTGGAGAAGATCGTGGAGGAGGCGGTGAGGTTGCTGGACGAGATTGGGACCTAAAGGATTGTGCGGGTTTATGATTGCGGGGGCATGCCGGACCCCGATTGGGTCTTTACACGACGGTCCCGAGGAGGATTTGCCATTGAATGTCGCTCATCTGGTAGCTAGAGCGGGGACCACTTTCAGCGAAAAGCCCGCGATCGCAATTGGTAAGAATGCGTACTGCTCCTACGGAGACCTCTACAGTCGCGTATCGACCATGGCAGGTCGATTCCTCGATCAACTCCATCTCAAACCCGGGGACCGCATCGCACTCGCCATGCAGAACTGTGCGGAATTCCTCGAAGTGATGTACGCTGCCTGGCATGCCGGGCTGTGTACAGTCCCGATCAACGCCAGGCTGCATGCGCGTGAGTTTCAGTATATCCTCGAGAACTCAGGCGCCCGCTGCTGTTTTGTCACCGCTGACTTGCTTGAGACGATTGATTCGCTTCGCGATCTGATACCTTCGCTCGAGTATGTGGGCTGTGTATCCTCATCCGATTACAAATCCCTGCGACAGGGCAAATCGGTTCGGATGGCAGAACGTTCGTCCGACGATCCCGCCTGGATATTCTACACGAGTGGTACGACGGGTCGCCCCAAGGGAGCTGTGTTGAGTCATCGCAACTTGATGGCGTTGACACTGAATTACTTTGTCGATGTCGATGCGGTCTCATCAGAAGATTGCATCCTGCATGCAGCTCCCCTCTCCCACGGCTCGGGTCTGTACAACCTCTCCCACGTCGCTGTTGCGGCAAAACAGGTCATCCCGGCGAGTGGCCGGTTCAATCCTGATGAAGTTTTCGACCTGATTGTCTCCCACGAAGGGATGACGATTTTCGCAGCGCCGACAATGGTGAAACGACTGGTCGATCATCCCACCAGCCGTAGCGCCAATACGTCAAACTTAAAAACGATCGTGTACGGCGGTGCGCCGATGTATGTAGCCGATCTGAAGCAGGCCATAAATCTATTTGGCAACAAGCTGGTTCAGATCTACGGTTTAGGCGAAAGCCCGATGACGATTACGGCGTTGTCGAAAGGGCTGCATGCCGAGAAAGATCATGCTCGGTTTGAAGAACGGCTTCAATCGGTGGGGGTCCCTCAGTCGGTGGTCGAAGTCAGGGTGGTCGATTCGAATGACCGGGTGCTCCCTCCTGGCGAAATAGGCGAAGTGATTGTCAGGGGTGATGTTGTCATGTGTGGATACTGGGAAAATCCGGAAGCAACCGAAACGACCATGCGAAACGGCTGGCTGCATACGGGCGACATGGGTACGTTCGACGAGGACGGGTTTTTGACGTTGAAGGATCGCTCAAAGGATCTCATTATCAGTGGAGGCTCCAACATCTATCCCCGGGAGGTGGAGGAGGTCCTGCTGATGCATGGAGCCGTCCAGGAGGTATCGGTGATCGGCCGGCCACATCCAGAATGGGGGGAGGAGGTTGTTGCTTTTGTTGTGGCGGGGGATGGCCGTGAAAAGATGGAGGACGAGCTGGATGTGCTCTGTCTCGATCATATCGCTCGCTTCAAGCGCCCCAGGGCCTATTTCTTTGTGGATAGTTTGCCCAAAAACAACTACGGAAAGATCCTGAAAACTGAGTTGCGACAGTGGCTGGATAAAGAAGACCTTGCAGGGTAATGAGGTGAAAAATTCCAGAATTCGAGCCTTCTCTGGGTGTCACGATGCCCTGCAGAGAACCATGAAACCTGGTGAGAGACGGAGAAAGCAGCGAAGTTGCAGGGAGGAAAGACCATAGCTGCTGACGCCCATGGCCATCAGGTGGTGATAGGAACATGATGTGCGAGAACATTGCTGACGGCGGTGCAGCTCAGGTCGTCGATCTCAGATCGGACTTTGTTGCCCGACCAACTCCGGCCATGGTTGAAGCCATGCTGCGTGCTGCGAGGCAACCCTGCGGCTTCGGGCTGCGCGAAGACACGATCGTTGCCGACCTTGAAAATCGCGCGGCGGAGGTCATTGGAAAGGACGACGCTCTTTTTGTGCCGACTTGCACGATGGCCAACCAAATTGCGCTACATATTCATTGCAGGCCCGGTGAGTTGTTCGTAACGGAAGCCTACGCCCACGTGGTGACGTCGGAGTCTGCCGCCACCGCCGCGCTGTCCGGTGCCATGCCGAAGATGCTCCCGGCCCAGGCCGGTGCGCTTGACCTCGACGCTTTGCGTGATTCCCTCCGACACAGCGATGCACAGCACCCGCGCCCCGCCGCAGTCGCCCAGGAAAACACGCACGTGCGTTCTGGAGGTCGTGTCGTGCCCACGGCACACATGACAGCTATTTACGACATCGCCAGCAGTCAGGAGGTACCGGTGCACCTTGACGGCGCGCGGATCTTCAATGCAGCCGTCGCCTCAGGAATCCCGGCGCGTGACATCGCCATGACATGCGATACCGTTTCCTTCAATCTCAACAAAGGACTTGGTGCGCCACTCGGCGCGATCCTTGCCGGACCCGATGGGTTCATCGCCGAGGCAGTGCGCATCAGACAAATGTTCGGCGGCGGTTGGCGACCGGCCGGCATTGTTGCCGCGGCAGGTATCGTTGCGCTCGAGACGATGATCGAACGACTGCACATAGATCACACCACTGCGCGACAACTGGCAAATGGTCTGTCTTCCCAGCCAACTCTTAGTATTGACAAGTCCCAGGTGGAGTCTAACATCGTGCTCGCACGTCCAGACACAATGCGCCCCGAAACCCTTGCCGCCGCGCTTGAACGTGAGGGCGTGCTGGTTTTACCGTTCGGCGATGACGTGCGTCTTGTGACCCATCACGAAATCACTGAGAACGCCGTTGAGATCACACTGAAGGCGTTTCACTCAGTTCTCAGTGGAGCATCCCATGGCCCATAGGCTTGGCGTCGATATCGGCGGCACCTTTACTGACTTCGCACTGGTCGATAACGACTCCGGCGAACTCTCAACACACAAGCAATTGACCACACCGTCCGATCCATCGCTCAGCGTTCTGACCGGAATTGCAGCACTACTCAGCCGAACCGGCGTCGATATCTCCGACGTCACCGTCCTGTCACACGGCACGACGCTCGTCACGAATGCCGTCATCGAACGCCGCGGCGCGACGACCGGCATGTTGGTCACCAGGGGCTTCCGCGATGTCCTGGATATCGCCATGGAGCGTCGCTACGATTTGTTCGACCTGCGACTGGGTTTTGCAGAGCCAGTCGTCCCGCGGGATCTGCGCGCCGAGCTTTCGGAACGCATCCTATTTGATGGGCAGGTTGAGACACCCTTGAATGAAAAAGAGGTTCAAGCGGCCGTCGCACACCTGGTTTCTGCGCATGGGATAGAGGCTCTGGCCATCTGTTTCTTGCATGCCTATGCCAATCCGGATCACGAAAACCAGGCCCGAGACACTGTCGCGAAGGCATTTCCCGACCTGCATGTTAGCACCTCGTCCGACGTACTGCCCTTCATGCGGGAATATGAACGCTGGTCGACAACCACGATCAACGCGTATGTGCGCCCGCTGACCGATCGCTATCTCGAACGCCTGGAGACCGGACTGTCCACCATGGGATTTGATGGTCGTTTTCTGGTGATGACATCGTCTGGCGGCATGGTCACGCCTGAAATCGCGCGGCGCTATCCGGTGCGGCTTATCGAGTCGGGGCCGGCCGCCGGCGCCCTCATGGCGGCCAATTTGGGACAGCGAATTGGCGAACCCAATCTACTGGCATTTGACATGGGCGGGACGACGGCAAAGGGCGCCCTAATCCGCAATGGCCGCCCCCTGCGCCGCTACGAGTTCGAGGTGGCGCGAGAGCATGACTTCAAGCAAGGCAGCGGTCTCCCACTCCGTATCCCAGTGATCGACATGATTGAGATTGGTGCCGGTGGCGGGTCGATCGCCAATGTCGACGAACGCAATCTTTTGGCCGTTGGACCCAAGAGCGCCGGCGCGGAGCCCGGTCCAGCCTGTTATAGCCAGGGCGGCGACAACGCAACGTTGACGGATGCCAACCTGACCCTCGGCTATCTGGTTCCAGAGGCATTTCTTGGTGGGAATATGATCCTGGACAGCGAAGCCGCACATCATGCAATTGACCGGAATGTCACCGAACCACTTCGGGTCGACACGATCCGAGCTGCCTGGGGTGTTCATGAGGTCATCAACGAGGACGTCGCGCGGGCATTCCGCACCCATGCTGCGGAAATCGGCTTCGACTACCGCCGCTGCACAATGATCGCGTTTGGCGGATCCGGCCCGGCACACGCCATTCGTATTGCTCGAAAGCTGCGAATCCCAAAGGTGGTTTTCCCCGTCGGTGCTGGCGTGATGTCGGCGATTGGACTCTTGATGACTCCGATTTCCTATGCAACCTTGCGCTCTGGGCGGGTCAATCTCGAAGAATTGGATGCAGATGGCCTCGACGCCGGATTCAATCTGGTTGAACGCCAGGCACGTTGCCTCCTTGCAGAGGCCGGCATTGACGACGCGCAGATTCAAATTGACAGGCGGCTTGACATGCGGTATTGCGGCCAGGGCCACGAGGTTGAAGTGCCGCTTCCGCCGGGCATTGACCGCAATGGCATCGCCGATCTCTTTCGCGAAACCTATGTCAAGATTTTTGCCGCCACGCCAATCGATACCGGAATTGAGATCGTCAATTGGAAAGTGGAGGCGAGCGGACCTGAGCCGGAATTCGCAGATCGCTATCGCCCATTCAGCGGCGCTCTGACCTCACAAGAACAGGTTGGTGAGGCCGGTATCTTCTGCGACGACGCAACGGGACTTGCCAATTGTCCTGTCTACGATCGTTACGCCCTGGACCAGGGGCAGCGCATAACGGGTCCTGCCCTCGTCCAGGAGAATGAGGCAACAACCGTCCTGAGCGTTGGCGACACGATCGAAGTTGATGACATGGGCAACTTGATTGCGACATTGGCCGGAGAGACGTCATGACCCAGTACGATCCCGTCAGTCTCAAGATCTTATGGGACCGCCTGGTCTCGATTGCCGACGAACTCGTCCTGTCGCTCGTCCGCACATCGTTCTCCATGAATGTTCGAGAGGGCTACGACCTGTCATGTATGATCTTTGACGCCAGGGCACACCTCGTGGCGCAGGGCAGCTACTCGGTGCCGTCCTTCACCGGAACGGCACCACAGACCATCGCTCACATGCTGCGTGCGTTTCCGGCCAACACGTTGAAACCCGGCGATGTCATCGCCACCAACGATCCATGGATGGGCACCGGTCACTTATTCGACATCAATGTCATGCGTCCGGTATTTCTTGGCGATCGCCTGACAGGGTTCACCATGAGTGTCACGCATCTGCCGGATATCGGCGGCAAAGGCATGGCGTCTGACTGCACGGAGGTGTACCACGAGGGCCTGCGCCTTCCCGTGTGCAAGCTAAGCGACGGTGGTCAGCTAAATGAACTCCTCCTCGATATCGTTCGCACCAACGTCCGCGTTCCGGAACAGACGGTTGGCGATTTGATGGCGAACGTCGCTTGTAACGAAGTCGGCGGGCGGGCCTTGCTGGAGTTCATGGACGAGTACGGTCTCGATGAGATCGAAACACTCTCCGACGCCATCAACGATCACGCCGAGGCCGCAATGTGCGAACACATCGCCGAGATCCCTGACGGCTCTTATGCCAATGCCATTGTAATTGAGGGGCCGGGCCGGCCAATTCAACTGGCCGCCAACGTCAGAGTAAACGGCAGTCATGTCGCCATAGATTTCACCGGCACTGAAGGCCCTGTGCGGGCCTCAATTAACGTGCCGTTCTGTTACACTCGCGCCCAGGCCAACTACGTGATCAAGTGTCTGACGATCCCCAATCTGCCGAACAATGCCGGCGCGGCACGACCGATCGATATCTCGGCACCCGATCATTGCATCCTCAATGCGCAACCGCCGTGGCCGACCGGTGGGCGACATTCGGTGGGTCACTTCGTTGTCCCGCTCTTGATGGGTGCCATGGCGCCGGCCCTGCCGGACCGTGTCCAGGCCGACGCCGCCATGATGAATGTCTTCAGCGTCCAGGGACGTCACCGTGACGGCGAGGAAATCTCCTCACTCTTCTTTCTCGCCGGCGGGCTCGGTGCCATGCTGGGGCAGGATGGCCGCGCCGTCACACCGGCGCCGTCCAACATGACTGTGATCCCCACGGAGGTCTGGGAAAACCGCACGTCCATCACCATCGAAAAGCGTGAGATCCTACCCGACACAGGCGGCGACGGGAAGTGGCGCGGCGGCGACGGCCAGGAAGTGGTCTTTCGTAATGACACAGGTCATCTCCTCGAGATCGCCCTAATGGGTCAGCGAACCGAATTTGCAGCCAAGGGGCTACAAGGCGGCGACGACGGGGCACTTCGCCGGTACGAAGTCAATGGTCAACTGGTCGACCCCAAATCGCGTGTCGAGCTGTCACCCGGTGATCGGATTTCGATGCGCGAGGCCGGCGGCGGCGGCTTTGGCTCAGCCGCCGAACGCAGGGGTTGACCTCTAAGGCGAAGAGTCAACAGCCCGGAAGTTGATTCTCCTGGAGGATATCCATGGGTGAAACCTGAATGTGATGGCCTACAGGTCGTGCAGATTGCGCAGGAGAGCCAGATTTTCTTCGACCAGAACATCGTCGATGTTCTCCGCCAGAATGTACGCGCCGAAGGCTTTGGCCACCCAAACTTCGTACCCGCCGCGGTGCAGCGAATCCCGCGTGGCGAAATAGCCATAGCTGCCACACGAAGTACTGGCGCAAAGCGTATATTGAAAGGGACTGTACTGGCGCAATCGAAGTACGATTTCTGCGAATGGCTCGCCAGGGAAAGGAACAAACGCGATCGGCCCGAGAGCAGTGATCACCTGCCGGTAAGTTGTGCCAGGTAACGGTTCGGTTTTGTGGGCATGGATAACGGCTTCCCAGTGTTTGTACTCGCACATGCCCTTCCCTGGCTCATCCTTTTCGGATTTAGTCAAGGCGAACGTCCGCTCGGCTTCTTCCAGTGGAGGCAGCGACCGGTAGGGCATCATGATGTCCCCGTTGATAATGGACAACGGCAGGTCCTGGAACGTCTTGATGGACCGGTACGCACGCATCGCATCCATTCCGGCTCGCAATCCGACTTCCATGAGCGCCATTTCGCCATCTCCGACGGCGCGGAGGCTATTGGTGCGGGGGGCGATATCACCGACGGCGCCGTTGACAAAGAAAACCGGAGCGCCCGTGAGGTGTTCCACCCGGTCGATCATGACACCCGGCCAATCGCGGGACACTGCCCTGTTAGCACTGGAGAAAACGGTTGGATGCGCGCCGTAGTGGATCAATGAAACAAGCGGCCCATCCTTCCCTTCAAATCGCAAAAGGGTCATCTCGGGATCATAAGGTCCCCAGGGATTGACACCCAGGGCAACCTCGTGGTTTTCAAGGACCTCTCGTCGGTTGACGCCCACGTCACTCTGCGTTGTGCCGATGCCTACAGTTACAGGTATGGGTGATTGAGCAGCGGTGACGGCGGCTTCAATGCTTCTCTCGACGAGCCTATCGATATACGGTTTGTCCTTTTCGCTCCATCCCCAGCAATCAATGGTGCAGGGTCCACTGTGAGTCTGGATAGCACAGATAGTGATATGATCCGAAGGGATGCCTGTTCGATCATAGATTCCCTGGCGAATGGACTCGACTTCGACATCATCTACAATGCACACATCAAGGCTCAAAATGACGGCTCTCACGCTATTTTGTTCCAGGTAGAGCGCATTCGCGTTGAGTCGGTCACGTACGGATTCGGCTCTGCGGTCTGGATCCGGGTAGCCCAGCAGCAGACATCCCAGATCTGGGGTAATATCCGTTCGTGCAAATCCGGCCTGTAATCGAGTTCCCATGCGTTCTCTCCTATAAATGCTCAGACCGGGATCGTCGGCAGAAGTACGCCCGACGGGCGCTGCTTGTCCATATATACCGTGTTGCGTGCGGGTACCGTGTGTGTATGTCTCCCCATCGGTTCGCCCGTATTGGGATTCAGGTCCAGGCGGGGGAAATTGCTACTGGATATATCGATCCGAATCCGATGACCGGCTTGAAACAAATTACTGGTTGGGGGCAAAGGAATCTGAACCCGATAGACTGCACCGGGTTCCATGAGTTCTTCCTGTTCCCAGCTATTTCGATACCGCGTGCGAATCACGGAATCCACGAGGTTCATTGCATATCCATCCGGATAGTCATCATTAGACGGCGCAAGGTCGATGAGCTTCGCGGTGAAATCGGTATCGGGAGCCGAGGAAGAAATCCACAATGTGACGATGGCGGATCCGGTTACTTCCAGATCCTCCTCCAGAGGAGACGTCTGAAAGACCAGCACATCCGGTCGATCCGCCAAAAGCTGGTAGGGGGAATTCGCGCCGAATACATCGGCAGATTCCCTTTGATGGGCCGGCCCGGGAATGACGATGTTGCGCAGTCGCGTGACCGGAGAGAGAAACCGGCTCCACATCTGATCCAGGTCTCCATCATCCTCGGGAAGTTCCATGATACCGCACAGACTGCCTCCAATCGTGGGTACCGGATTGGTGGGATCGTAGGTGAAGGACAAGGGAGAGCTTTCCTCATCAGGCTCATCCGTACTCAGCAGGCCTTGCGAATGAAAGTGGTACTGAATGGAACGGGTACGGGCCAACGGCCACTCCCACTCACGGCGCCATCTTCCTCCGTGATGGTATTTTCCCTCGTCTGTTTTGCACCCTGTTCCTCCGCCCATCACAAATATACTCACAAGTGGACCGTCTTCCTTTTCCGAATCTCTTAGCCACGCGTCAAAAAACCGGCGTTGCTCTTCGAAGTAGCGGCTTACACCCCAAACACTATCAGATCCAAAATCTACATCTCCCGTGAAAGAAGAATCCCCTCTCATCCCCACGTGGTTCCAGGGGCCCATCACCAGTCGCTGCGGCGAAGAGTTTTGTTTGGCCATTGCGGCAAAATAGCCCGTGACGGCTACCGCGTACGGGTCGTACCAGCCACTTGAATAGGTGCCGGGAATGTCCGCGTGGCGTTCGAAATTCCGCTCAAAATCGTTGTATTCCCGCTCCCAGAAACTATCGTATTCTCCCCGACAATAGTAGTCAAAAAGCGTTTTTTCGAGATTGGGAATTGCGGATAGAGCAGTTTGACCGGGCTGAAACGGCATCGAAACGAGAAGCTCGCGAATCCCGCGGAGATCGTTCCAGACAGCGTTCTGCGCTTCAGGGTCATTCTGGATTTCCTGTGCGTCCTGAGCATGGAGGTAAAGCGCCCAGAACATGTGCATCTGCATGGCTCCGCCTTCTCGAGCCTGATGGTGATAGCTGTTAATAGGTGTTACGTCTGGCCAGATAGCGGTGAGATGCGGCGGACGGTGAAACGCCATTCGTGTCTGCACCAGAGCCGCGAAAGAACTGCCAACAGCCCCCACGCGTTTGTTTGACCAGGGTTGGGCAGCGATCCATTCTACCGTGTCATAGCCATCCAGACCATCGTTGATGTTGGCAACGTGGAAGTACTGACCCAAACCTTCGGAGCGGTATCGGCCTCGCAGGTCCTGGAGCACGGTCACATACCCGTGTGGCGTAAAGAAGTCTCCTATTTCTTCATAGCGTGCATCGGATTTGTCATACGGGGTGCGACACAAAATCGTGGGAAAGGGACCCAGCAGTGGGTCTCCATTGCGTGCCGGGCGGTAAATATCTGTAGCCAGACGAGTACCGTCCCGCATGGAGACCATGACGTTTTTCGACAGAATGATTCCGTATTCAGCTTCAGTATGAAGCATCCTTTGCTCCTCTGCCATTAGTGTATTCCAGAAGTCTCGCTCTGCTCTATACCCAGGTCAAAATCAGGTTCCCGTACGTATCTACGGTTCCTCGGTACCCGGGGTGGATAACGGTCGTGGAATCAATTTCTTCAACGATCGCAGGTCCATCCAAAATATTCCCCGCGGCGAGGGTATAGCGGTCGTAAATCGGACAATCCACAAATTCGTTGCGCTCGGAAAAGTAAACGGGCCGGCTGGTTTTGAGAACTGGAGCGTCTGAATTTGAATCGAGGCTACGGAGTCGGGGTTTTGCGATTCGGCCGATTGCTGAAAGACGAAGATTGACAAATTCCGCAGGTTCTTCAGGGGCGCTGTATCCGTAGGCCCGGTCGTGTTCCCGATGAAAGTAGATCAGCAGGGCTTCAATCTCGGCTGGTGTAAATTCAGTTCCAGAAAGCGGCACGGTCAGTTCATAGCTCTGGCCTACATAGCGCATATCTACCTGGCGGAGGAAGGCCTTGTCCCTGTCCTGCACCCCTTCTTCCTCCAGTATCACCCTCCCCTGTTGTTCCATATTGCGGAACGCTGTCGCCACCTCTTTGAGATCCAGCTTATCTACCCGGCATATGAATGTTGTCGAATAATCGTGCTTGAGATCTGTCACGAGCAGGCCCAGCGCCGAAGTGGTTCCCGGACTCATCGGAATCAGGGTAGTCGGAATTTCCATTTCTGCTGCCAGGCGGCAGGCATGTACCGGGCCGGCCCCGCCGAAGGCCACCAGCACGAATCCTCTCGGATCATATCCCCGCTGAACAGAAACCAGCCGAAGGGCGTTGACCATGGCCGCGTTGGCGATTTCCACAATCCCGTGGGCGGCTTCTACGGGATCCAGTCCCAGCGAGTCGGCGCATTTTTGCTGAATCGCCAGTCGAGCGGCTTCTGCGTCCAGTGCGATCTCACCGCCTAAAAAGTAATCCGGGTTGAGGCGCCCCAGCACCAGGTTGGCATCGGTGATCGTGGGATCTTCGCCGCCCTTTCCGTAGCACACCGGACCGGGATCGGCTCCCGCGCTGTGCGGTCCCACCCGCAACACACCACCCGGGTCTATCCAGGCGATTGACCCCCCACCGGCGCCGATTTCCACCAGATCGATGACGGGCGTGCGGATGGGATATCCCCCGCCTCTTGCTGCGCCCGCCTGAGCAATAGCCCCCACCTCGTAATCCTTAGTCACCTGGGGCCGCCCATCCTGTACGAGGCCCGCTTTGGCCGTTGTCCCTCCCATATCAAAAGAGATCACATTGGGATGCCCCAGTGTATCACCCAGATAGGTAGCTGCGATCACGCCAGCCGCGGGACCTGATTCGACGAGAAAAACCGGTTTTTTAGCCGCCGCTCCAAAGGTCAGAACTCCCCCACTGCTTTGCATAACCAAAAGTTGTGCCATTAACCCTTCTTCTCGCAACCGAGTCTGGATATTTTCCAAATAGCGCGCAGCAACAGGCCGGATACAGGCGTTGATGACGGTGGTGCTGGCCCGGAAATACTCTCGGAATTCCGGTGATACTTCCGAAGACAGCGACACCATCGCTTCGGGAAAGTCCCTCCTAAGAATCTCGCCGACTCGCTGCTCATGAACAGGATTGGTGTAGGCGTGAAGTAGGCAGACCGCGATCGATTCCACGCCCTCCCGGCGCAGTTGGCTCGCCGCGGCGGAGACGGCTTTTTCATCGAGAGGCTCGAGAATCTTTCCCCTCGCATCCAGACGCTCCGGCACACCAAAGCAGAGGTAGCGCGGTACCAGCGGCCGGGGCTTTTCAAACTGCAGGTCGTAAAGCGATGGACGGGTCTGGCGCGCGATTTCAAGCAGATCGCGGAAGCCACCTGTGGTGATAAAACCCGTCCGAGCGGTTTTGCCTTCGATAATCGCATTGGTGACCACTGTGGTTCCGTGTACGATATAGCCCACTTCAGCCGGTTCAATTTCTGCTTCGCCCAGAATTCGACGGGTGGCTTCCATAAATCCGAGAGAAGGATCCCGCGGTGTGGACGACACCTTACCGACACGGATGTTTCCAGTTTCTTCATCGATGAGCGTTGCATCCGTGAATGTTCCACCAATGTCAATGCCCAGCCGGTACGCCATTTTTATGTTTCTCCAAAACCGGGTAGATGATCAGGTAATCTCACTCCGCAACCTCATTGTTTCTCCATCGTTCACACGCCAGACCTCCGTATCGATCTCCGTTCGGTAGATCTCCCTTGCTCGCTCCCGGCTGACCATACCGTTTCGAACATCGCGCAACACGCGTTCGGGATCTCGCTCCGCGGGCAGACCGTAGCCACCACCACCGCAGGTACGGTAACTGACAATGTCTCCCGGTTGGAGATGAACGGTAGTTTTCGAACCAAGTCGGATAGTTTTTCCATTCGAATTGAGGAAATAACTGGCAGTGCGGCCAGATTTGCCGCCGAATAGGCCCCCGGGGCCCTTCCTGTCGCGGTCGGCGAGGATGGTGAAGGAGGTTTCATAGTCGGGGAAGAGGTAGTCACGCCGGAGGCCCAATCCGCCCCGGAATTTACCAGGACCTTCGGAGTTTTCGACCAGTTCGTAGCGCGCGATGCGTACCGGGTAATTGATTTCTGTTTCCTCGATAGGTGCGTTTTCGGTATTCTGCCCATGAGTCTGAACAGCATCCGGCCCATCGCTCGCGGCACGACCACCGTAGCCACCGGCCAGGGTTTCCAAAAAGCAGTAATACTCGCCTGTGCTGGCGATAATTCCGCCGAACCCCGCATGACATACCATGGCTTTGCTATCTGCTGGGATATGATCGGGAAATGCGGGTGCCAAAGCCCTTAGCATGACATCTGTCAGCCGCAATTGGGTCTCCCAGCCTCCGACAACTGGTGCGTGGGGTGAACAGTTGACAACCGTTCCCTCGGGCGCGACCATTTGAACCGCATTATAGAAACCCGCATTGACTGGCACATCCGGATCAATGAGACACTTGAGAACATAGGCACAGGCGGAAAAAGTCATCGCCGCGGTTGAATTCACCGGAGCGCTACGCTGAACATCAGAGCCGGTAAAATCGAAGCATATCTGATCATTCTGAATGCTAATTCGTGCGGCAAGGTGTACTGGTCGGTCCGTAAAACCGTCGTTATCCACCTGTCCATCCGCCGAAAAATCGCCATTCGGAAAATTTCCAATTTCCACGCGCGTGCGCCGTTCCGTGTAGGCAATCAATTCGCGAATGTAGAACGACACTGTGTCGCCGCCTATGCGATCGGCGAGAGCACATAAGCGGCGAACGCCTGTGTTATTGGCTGCGATTTGGGCACGCAGATCGCCTGCTATTTCGCGTTTCGCACGAATTTGCGCGAGGATGAGATCGAAGATATTGGGGACGAGTTCGCCCCGCTCAACGAGCTTGACCGGCGGGATGATGACACCCTCTTGAAAGACTTCCCTGAAAGCACCGATGCTCGCTGGGGCCCCTCCACCTACATCTACATGGTGAGCCAGGTTGGCAACATACCCCAGGCAAGTGTTGTTGTGGTACACTGGTGAAATGAGGGTGATGTCATTCAGGTGTACGCCACCCAGATAGGGATCGTTGGCCAGGATGGCGTCACCAGGGCCGAGATTTTCAGCCCCGTATGCTTCCACCATCCTGGGGACAAGCAAGGACAGGGAGCCGAGGTGGACGGGCTGCGCGAAGGCCTGGGCGACGACCCGAACCCGGCTGTCAAAAAGGACACAGGAGAAGTCGGCTCGGGTTTTGATATTGGTGGAGTAGGCACTGCGGCGCAGGGCAATCGCCATTTCTTCCGTAGCTTCAGACAGCGCATTTCGGATGACCTCAAATCGGATGGGGTCGATCTGGTCGGCGTATGGCATAGGCGTTCTTTCTGTATCAGTCCAAATGCTGGATGGAAGCGAAGGTGATCCAATATATGTGTTGGTGATGACATGCCCCATTCAATTCCGACGGAATACATCCGCTGCCGGATAAAATGCCATGACATCATCCAGCGGAAAAATCGGTCGATTACAGATCGTATGTCCGAGGCTCTGTAAGTTCGCGCTCGTCGCTCCGGGAGCGTCAACATTAATCAACTTCGCGCACCAGTCGGCGAACATATGGGGCTCGCAATGAGGCGACTTTACGACAACCAGGTCGAATTTCTTCGGATCCTGTCCATGAGCGTAAAACCACGATCGGTCAAACAGGCTGACTGGCCTTGTACCGACCACAAGAGTATAATTATCCACCTTGAGAACGGCGGTATTTCCCGAATTCCAGTGCCAGCCGAAGGTCTCGCTGCGAAAAACGCCATCTGAAAGCAGGTGAACCCGGGCCTCTATTTCCAGAGGTTCATACCTGGCCCTGTCGAACGCACCGCCTACGGTAGTGCGGATGGTGGCGCCTATGCCCGCGTCGAAAGCTTTCTGGACGGTAGCGGGATCCACGACCGGTGCAAGGACCCGCCTGGGATATTCCTGACACATCAGTTCTCGCACAATGGCATTGCTATCACCCGATGCACCGGAGCTGGTCGCGTCGGCTGCATCCATCATGACGACGGTTCCGGAATCGACTTCTGCAGCGAGCCGGACGCCTTCTCCGAGGCCAGTCAGGGGCACCTGCATCTTTTCGTGATGCTTCCAGAACCGGTTTGCCAGATCCACCGCGTATTGAGCGGCAGCGGCTTCATCGCCATCCATGACAACGATGCTATTTGTTCGAAGCTCCGGAACATCGGTGAACGGGTTTCCCCACATCACGCCCGCAGAAAGACCCGCTTTGCTGGCTTCAATCTGCTTCGCCAGTTGAATACATTCGCGAATCGCCCCGGTCTCAGTAATCATTTCATCGCCACGCACCAGTGCCGGGATCTTGACTCTTGCAGTCACGGGGCGAATATTTCCATCCAGCATCCTGGTCAACAGAAAGGCCGCGCGCTTTCCTGTTTCGACGAAGTCTATATGCGGATAGGTGTGGTACGTGACGACAGCGTCACAATGCTCAAGCATCCGATCGGTGAGGATACCGTGCAGGTCCAGGGATACCACAATCGGAATCTGGTCACCGAGGATGCGACGGGCTTCCTGTAGCAGGTAGCCTTCGGGATCATTTTCGCTCTCGGCCTGCATGGCACCGTGAAGCGAGAAATAAGCTCCATCCACTTCACCAGCATCCCGGATACTTTCGAGAAACTCATCGCTCAAACGGTCAAAGCCTTCTTTTGAAAGCACACCTCCAGACGTGTTCGCACATGCTCCGTATGTGGGCACGAGGTGAAACGATTCTTTCCGGTCCAAAACGCTCAGGGCACCGCCGACTTCGTGACCGACGCCGCGATGGAAATCGAGCATATCAGGCCCACGCACGATTCGAAAATCGTCGTACTGGCTGGATACGGGATTAAACGTCGAGACTTCCTGCTTGCACTCTGCAATGATCACTCTATCCATGATTTTCTCCATAGGCGGCGCAGAGCGAATCAGGACTCGACCCACACCGGGCTGGACCAGGCCATTTGACCGTCTTCTCGCATGAGGCGACCATAATAATAGTCCATGCCTCCCGAGCCTCCGTCTTGCGTCTCCCAGAGAATTTCGCATTCGCCGGGTTCAATCTTCTGGACGGTTTCGCCGTTTCGCACAATTTCAATAAGCGTAAAGGGGGACTCGCTGGCAGCTTCCAGGCGAATATGCCGGGGGCCGTCGTGCCTGACGGTGGATCCCATAAAAGCGCCACAGACTTCGAAGCGGAGGTACACGCGGACATTCATGGTACCAAAAACGCGGCGGTTCCACATGGCTTCGAATGCGGCTTCACGGGTGAGTTCCTTCGCCCAGAAACCCATGATGCCCTGCCGTGCGGTGAGGTGGGATTGCGCCATGTTTTGCAGGCTGGAAAGGTCGTCTCCGGGCCTTCCATCGTGGATGTCTCCGCTACCAATGATGCCGAACCGGTAGCCCAAGTTCAGAGCATCGATGACGTGCTGGCCGTCTGTCTCACCATCCTGAACTCTGATGGGATAGGGGTTGCCCTGGTGTTCGGCCCTTTCGCTGCATGCCCACACAGAGTGAATTTCTACAAGGCGTTCCATTTCGGGATCGTGCCCCGCGTGCCATTTGACGCCCATCTGGGTATTGGCCGAATGGTGCGGGACGAGGAGGGCGCCGTGCTCTCTGGCGGCTCGATAGAGACCTTCCAGGTCCTGATAGGGCGAGTCCGTAGCGCGAAGAATAGGACCGTAGTCTCCCGGGTAGTAAACGTTTCTATGGCCGACTTCGAAATTGGTCCACTCAAGCGCCACGAGTGTGGCAAACCGGCCCGGTTCATAGTGGTCGTTCGCGACGCTGACAAAGTAGTCCCACTGCCGATCAGTCAGGGCTTCGGCGTGATCGGTCATTGAAAACAGGTCCAGAAATCCTTCGTCGCGGGCAAAACCATAGACTTCCTCGGGAGAACGAATAGCGTCGCTAAAAATGGTGTGGGCGTGGGTGTCTCCCCAGAAGAGGCGTTCTACCGGGGGAGCCTGACAGACGCGAATGGGATTGCTGCGGGCCTGCTTTCCATTGGCCGTAACGGTAATATAGTGGAAGCCTTCCTGAGTATAGCGAATTCCCGGTATAGCGGCAATAGGCCGCCGCCCCCCTTCAAATGTATAGGTGGCCGGTCCTTCATAGCCGTCACCACCGGAGAGGTCAATCGAACCCTCGAATTCGGGCAGGACGTTGTCCTTGAAGGCCAATCCCCTTGGAGACAGATTGTACCGGCTGCTCAGTTGTGGTTCGGTCTGGTTGAGAGGGAAGCATTCGGGAGGAATCTCCCGAACCTCTCCGAGCAGCTTGAGCTTCAGCTCAAACGGCTCGCCGATTCCGACCACAGATGGGGCTACGATAAAAAAACCTGATAAGTCCATTGAAACATCTCCTCTCTCAATACCAGTGAATCATGTGGCCTTGACCGGGAAACCAGATGATATCTACCGCAAAAGATATTCCCACACCGACGGCCCAACCGACAACCAGGCCCAGTGCAAAGGGCTGAAATCGCCTGTAGAGGACAACGCCTCCGATCTTCATAACCAGCGCCTTTACCAACCAGGCCAGAAAAATAGTGAAACCGATCCTCCGCATTGGCCAGGAGGTGGAAAGCGGAAAGCCGATCGGAGAAAGGGGCCACCCTGGAAACCTGTAACGCAGAAAGGTCAACAAGGCAGAGACAGCCACTCCGATCCCAAAGAAAAAAAGGCGATTCCAGTCCGTGGAAAAGGGCGTTCGGATCTTCGTGAGTGTGTCGATAAAAGGGACCTGACTTCCCAGACCGAATACCCAGATGTTGAAGTTGTAGGCGCCCTGGCTGTATCCCAGATAGAAGGTAACCACTATGGAAATCACGACTCCAGCAATGATCGCACCACCCAGTGCCGACATCAGTCCTCGTCGAACCTGGGGAATTCGATCCGCGAGTTTGCCCATTTGCGTGAACGAGGGCATGAACATAGCTGCGCCCCGGGTAACGAGCATATAGGTGAATACCATGGCCGTCATGCTTTCTGGAGGCATACCATATGACCCCAGAAGATATATGGTAGCCGACTGACCCGTCACCGGTACGACGACATAAAGAAGGCCCGTCTCCGCTACGATACGGGCAACACCAAGGTATCCGACGAGAGTACAGGAAATCAGGACGATGGCCATCTTATAACTCATCCCCGCATGGTGCAGAAAACCGATCACATAGACGAGCCCGAAGACCAACCCGAAAATAGCTATGCGGTAGGACATCATTTCTTCTGAACGACCAGCCTGGGCGGAACGGAAGGCCTGGTAGAAGACTTGCTTGATGTGATTTCGCCCAACCCAGAGTCCCCAGAAGACGATAAAACACATCGCCCCCCAGCTTTGCCAACCCACTGCGGGATTTAGAGAGGACCAGGGATCACCACGGGTGCCTATGGTGTACCCAAACCGGTTGAAAACGCCGCTTTGTAAAATGAAAAGTAAAAAAAAGAACCAGGTACTGAACAGGGCCTCGAGATTGACGAAGAAGGCGAAGGCAAAGGCGAAAAAGCTGATGTGGAAATCAATTGTTGGAAAACCGGTTGCAAAGGTAAACCACTGAGGCAAGAGTGGGAAAGCGGGAATACCGGGCATGAAGTAGCCTGGGATATTCCAGCAAACGATGCCACAAGAAACCGCGAATCCACCCCAGAAAATGCGGCCGTGCATATATTCCGGTAACCAACCCACAGCCCGCGACCGCATCGCCATATCGATCCCTACCCCGATGATGGGATAATCGAGGCGTTCGTAATCAGTCCATTGTTTTCTCAAGCATACGACAATACATGCCGAGACCAGGGCAATACCCCCGGCAAAACTCAGCCACCAGAGAAGAGGACCAATCCAGACCTGCCAGGGAATCCGCATACCACCGGGCAATCCCTCAAAGAGATACCGCATGGAATCGCCGGAGTTCGATGGTGCCATCCAATCGGGAATGTAGGGATGAAAATAGATACCCCACCCGTTTTCCGGCGTCGCCAGATAATACGGCGTCGCCAGAATACCGAGAACATATCCGATGAATCCATTGGTGGGCACGACACTGCCGACCAGTCCCATACTCATTACTGTTGCCAATTCCGAAGGTGCAAGCGAAAACCGGGGGCCAAACACTCGTCCGGCCACAGCGGAAAAGACGGTCAACAAGAGAAAAAGAATAAAGTTGACCATCGGAAAATGGCTCAGGTTCCAGGTTGAGGAATGTATGATGTAGTCGGACCAGGTCACCCAGAAATTTGCCAGACCAGCAAAGCAAAACCCAATGAGTACCGAGCGAAGGGTCAACCCCCTAACACGAGAAGAGTCGGGCACTTGATCTCGACGGTCGCGTGGAGTTTCTAATGTTTGGGACACGTGATCACACTTAATTTGAATTCACCATCTATCGAAGTTCGATGTCTTCCACATCCGGCACGGCTACAGTGTCTTCGTGTATGGGCTGGACAGCCTGGCCCCATGCCGAAATGGTGCGATAATCCCGATCCAGAATAGCTGTTTCACTGATGATATCTGCGGGATCCCAGTCTTCGTAGAGGCGTTTCAAGAGCTTCTCTCGCACATCCTGGTACCGCGTGTCCAGACCCAGATCATTGAGTTCACCGGGGTCTTCTTCCAGGTTAAAGAGCGCTGGAGGTGTAGGCTCATTGTACTTGTAGAGCTTCCATGCTCCCTTGCGAATCATGCGGGAAGGCACTTCGGTGGCTACCCAGAGATGTTCGCTGAAGGTTTCATCGACCCAGTTCGGATCGTTTTCTCCGCACATTTGGGGCCACAGTGAACGTCCATCGGTAGCAGGCAGGGGAGCGGCACCGGCCATCTCGATCAGAGTCGGTCCAATATCCATGAGGTTGCAGATACTATCGCTGATTCCACCCGCGGGGATGACCCCGGGCAAACGGGCAATGAGGGGCACGGAAACAGATGCTTCGTAGTAATTGCTTTTGGACCACAGTCCGTGTTCTCCGGCCATTTCGCCGTGGTCAGAGCAGTAGATGACCAGCGTGTTTTCAGCCAGCCCCGTCTCATCCAGCTTCTGGAGCATCTGGCCGACGATGCTGTCAAAGTACTCGCACATAGCAAAATAGGCTGCCCGGGCCACGCGAATGCGTTCTTCGGGGAATGTTCTGTCCAGATCGCGCAGGCGTTTCAGCTTGCGGATAGCCGCCGGTGCTCTCTGTGCCTCTTCAGGCGTTGGCTGAGGAACATCTACCCGGTCGTAATAATATTCGAAAAGTTCCTTTGTAGCGGCGATATAGGGGCAGTGCGGAAGAACAAAGCCAGCCACAGCGGCAAAGGGACGGTCTCCCCCATCATGGGCCTTCTCGTCCAGATAATCAAGGGCAGACGCAACGACCATGTCATCATACGCCTGATAGGTACACATCCCATAACCGGCATATTCTACGCTCACGCGGCTCTGCCCAGATACACCCAGAGGCATTTTGCGAAACAGGGGAGCGCCCTGCAAAGAAACACCGGGGTGATGTGCGCCCCATTCGCCAATGGGCCGTCGCTCAAATCCGTGCCGCTGATCCGATCCAACAAAGTGCATGCGTCCAATCAGGGCAGTTTCATAGCCGGCTGCGCCCATGCCATGTGCCCAGGTGGGGATGGCAGAAGAGAGGATCTGGCTATTTGTCCAGACGCGGTTCGCGGTGGGCGTTCTGGATGTCATAAAAGCCATCCGGCTGGGCACGCAAAGCGGTGCTGCGCAATAGGCGTTGTTGAACCGTATGCCTTCGGCGGCAAGCCGGTCCATATGCGGGGTTCGAACCACTTCATCGCCATAACATCCGATGTGAAATTTGCTGTGTTGATCGGACATAATCACCAGAATATTGGGTCTATCTGCCATATGAATCCCTCCGTTATGCCACGACCTGCCGGAGCAGTGCCAGGCAATTCTCATTGATCATACCGCCCGCCTCGGGATCGACCTGGCAGGCGTGGGTGACTTCGTATCCTCCCTCGGGGTAGGCATCCACGGTAGGTACATACCCGATGGAGCCATTCGTATAGCCCACGAAGAAAGTGTGATCAAACGACGATTGATTTTTCACAAGCATGCCGTTTTCGGTAAAAATCTCCGCCGGAGCAGTCACAAAGGCGAGATCGCCGATTCGCCATGCCTGTAATTCCGTCTCAACGGGATCGAGTGGAACCCCTGTCTGATGGCTTCTAATTGCTTCCCGCACCCGACTTTGCCTCAACTCTGTCCAATATCGCTGCCCATCTGAAAGATTTCTCGCTTTCAACTCCTGATCGAATTCCCCATCGAGCTGTTCCGCGCTTTTTAAGTCGCCGTACACGTAGCGGGGCAGGTTTATAGTTTTTGAAGCGAGATTCAAACCTTGAGCCTCACCAACGCTGATGGTTTCCCAAACGCGCACCACTTCGCAGCCCAGTCGAATGCCCAGACTGTCCGATGGCTTGTGAAGATCTTCTGGTCGCTGATCCGGTCCGCGGAATCCCAGAGCGGGATTGATATCGCCCGCCGCCCCTTGTAGAAAGAGACAATACGCGCCGGTAAGACCTTCTACCACCTGGGTCATCTTTCCGGAAAACCCGGCAGAAATAGCGCGTTGCTGAGAAGTCTGTGCAACCGGATGCGTCGCAAAATTGACCAGACAGGCGATAGGGTTTCCCTCTATATCTTCAATCCGCGCCACACCGACCTCGCGGTCAACGGGTCCATCGTAGTTGTTGCCGAGAATGATCCGTCCATCTGGAGTTTTCTCTCTGCGGTTAATACCGATATCGGAACTGCCCCAGCCGATACCCATTCGCGCTGGCTTCAAATTTTGCTGTGCCTCCTGTACCAGGCCTGCCAGTTTGAATCCGAGATGAATTCGATAGGCATCGACCAACTCGGAGGCTTCAGCCGATCCCGGTCCCGGCGATGGGGATTGCTTACCTGCGCGATCGATATCAGGCCCGTAATGGGTGTGGCTGCATGCCAGGGTAATCCGATTGGCGGAGATTCCCGATACGGCCTGGATGAGCTCGCGAAACTCGGCGACTGTTTCCGCCTTAAACTGGAGGAGATCCGAGGCGATCAATACGGCTTGCTCCCCCGCGCAGGAAACTGCCATAGCCGTGGCATATAACGGGTCATTTACGCGCGTCGATGATCCCCGCCCCGCAAATCCGACCATGGGGATGCCCACCGCAGGGGTGATGTCGGTGCGGGCAATGCCGATTTCTATTGCATTTGCCATAGTGCCTCTCTTTCAATACGAGTGAATCCCGTGTCCGTTGCCGGGGAAGTAGAAGATGTCAATCAGAAAAGAGATGCCGACTCCGGCTGCCCAACCGACCAGGAGCCCGACTGCAAAGGGCTGGCACCGACGGTAGAGCACGGCACCCCCCAGTTTCATGATGACGGCCTTGATGAACCAGGCCAGAAAGATAGTGAACCCGACTCTGCGCATGGGCCAGGAAGTGGCCAGGGGAAATCCAATGGGTGAAAGGGGCCACCAGGGAAAGCGATAGCGCAAAGCCACCAGCGCGGCCGAGACCAGCGCCCCGAATAAAAAAAAGGAGATGCGATACCAGTCTGTTGTGAATGGCGACTGCATCTTGACCAGCGTATCGATGAAAGGACGCTGGCTGCCGCCCCCGCCCAACACCCATACGTTGAAGTTGTATGCCCCATGCGTGTAGCCCAGATACAGGGTTACAATGGCGGCAACCAGAACTCCGACCACAATTGAGGCACCAAGCGCGTAGATCAGACGCCTTCGTATCTGGGGAATCTGATCTGCAAGCTTGCCCAGATGGGTCAGCGAAGGCATGAACATACCGGCACCCCTCGTGACGAGGATATAGGTGAATGCCATGGCTGTCATCGAGGATTCCGGCAGGCCACGCGATCCCAGAAAATATACGGTGGAGGACTGACCCGTTACCGGTACGACCACGTAGAGCAACCCGGTTTCCACCAGGATGCGGGATACCCCCAGATAGCCGATGAGCGTGGAAAGCAAGAGCGCGATGGCCATAGTATAACTCATACCCGCACAGTACAGAAATCCAATGGCATAAACCAGTCCACTGATCAGGCCGGTAAGAGCCATCCGGTAAGACATCATTTCTTCAGCTCTGCCTTCACCCGGTACCCCCCAGATGGCCTTTGAAAAAACGTCGCGCAGATGGTGGCGAGCAACCCAGATCCCCCAGGCTACGATGAAGCAGAGAGACCCCCAGCTTTGCCAGCCAACTGCGGGGTTGTGGGAAGACCAGGGATCTCCCGAGGTGCCGATGGTGAACCCAAATCGGTTAAATACCGCGCTCTGGATTAGAAAAATCAGGAAGAAGAACCAGACGCTGAACAGGGCTTCAAGCCTGGCAAAAAATGCAAAAGCCAGTGCAAAAAAGCTGATGTGGAAGTCAATTGTGGGAAAACCAGCGGCCAGCGTAAACCACCTGGGAAGTAGAGGGAATTCGGGCAGGCCGGGTATGAAGTAACTGGGAATATTCCAACAAACGATTCCGCAGGCAACCGAAAAACCACCCCAGAACAGCTTGCCTTTCATGTATTCCGGCAGCCAGTTCCGGGGATTCGAGCGCAGCGCCATGTCGATGCCTACGCTGATGATGGGATAATCGAGCCGTTCGTTCTCCGTCCATTGCTTGCGCAAAATGACAACCGTGCAGGCCGAGATCAGCGTGATCGACGCTGCAAATGTAAGCCACCAGAAAAGCGGGCTTGCCCAGGTTTCCCAGGGGATATGCACACCTTTGGGTAGGCCTTCGAAAAAGTAGCGCACGGCGTCGTTTTCATCTCGCGGCGCCATCCAGTCGGCAAGGTGGGGGTGAAAGTAGAGCGCCCAACCATTCTCGGGGGTGGCCAGGTAATACGGCATGGCCAAAATGCCGAGCACATATCCCATAAATCCGTTGGTCGGCACGACGCTGCCCACCAGCCCCATGGCCAGAACGGTGGCGAGTTCGGCAGATGAAAAAGACCAGCGCGGTCCAAATAATCTGTCTGAAACCGATGATAAGACTGTGAGGATGACAAACGGAATGAAATTCACCATGGGGAAGTGGCTCAGATTCCAGGCCGAGGAATGAATTATGAAATCCGACCACGTGACCCACAGGTTGACCAGACAGACCACACCCAACCCAATCAGAAACGAACGCAACGTGATCCCCCGCTCCTCTGCGGCGGAAGGCACTGGATGGCTAACGATGGGATCTTGCAGAGAGGACAAATCTCTCCTCGCAATCCTTTGAGCGACAGGCCTGTATCAGGCCTATCATTGGCCTGACCCAGGGGGCCTGCCGCCCAGTAATCTCGCAAACTGATCGGGTCTAAAAACTCCCACTCAGAGATACGCGCAGCGGAGCATCGAAGCCACCCTCAATCGCCGAATAGGCAAAATCGACAGAGACCTGCCTACCTCCCACATAGTTCACGCGAACACCGGCACCAAGTGAATAACTCTCGATGTCGTAATTGGTCTTGTATCCAGCTCGAAGCGCGAGCACCCTTGCGACCCAGAGTTCACCGCCAAAATGTAACCGCTCACCGAAATCAGTGGCATAGCTGAAATCGACTGCGGCTGTGAGGTAGGTGGGATCTTCTATCGTTCCGTAAACCTCCATAGCAGCGGCGATATTGAAGACCATTGGCATGGCGAAAGTGACCGCTTCCGGCGTTACGTCTTTGCCGAAATTCTGCAATGTCATCGCCAACCTGCTGGAGCCAAATCCCGTGTAGAACAGCGTGCCGAGTGAGACATCGTAACTGGAAATTTTCTTGTCGTGCAGCGTTTCCTGAATCCAGCGACCGTGAACGCCGAAGGAGAGCCTATCGGTCATTTTCTTCGCGTAAAGAAATCCGATGGCGACATCCCCAGCATTCACCATCTCTCCCGTTCCGAGCGGCTGGAGTATGGTGGTTTCCTTGCTCTTCTCAGGGTAGAAACCGATAAAGGTAACGCCCACCACGCCATACGGCGTATTCGCCGCAACAGCTCCGGAAGCAACCGTGCTGTTTACCAACCATCGGTTGTAAGAGAACACGTACTCAATCCGTTTCATATGGGTCAAACCGGCAGGATTCTTGAATGCCGCATTGATATCATTGGATATGGCCGTGTACGCATCCCCCATTCCCACCGATCGCGCCCCCTGGGAAATCTTCAGAAATGCAAATCCTGTAAGCCCAATTCGCGAAGCAGCGGTTGAGGAGTAAATATCCTCATCCTTGATTTCCACATATCCCTGTCCCTGGGCGGGCGATTGCAGCAAAATCACAATCGCGAATACGCAGATTGATGCGTATATCCTGGTCATCATAGCAAAGCTCCTTGACTATTTGATGATTACAAATGAACCGAACCGCATCTCCCCCTGAGATGAGCCCACAAGAGACTCTACAGAGTAGAAGTAGATGCCTGACTGTACTTCCGGCCTCGCGAAGGATCGCGGCGCCTGATTCCATTCTGCCTCTCCCAGGGGCGAATCGTGATTGATCGTCCAGATCAGGTCTCCAGATGGAGAATAGATCTTGATCTGGGCCTTTCTGGGGATATTTGTAAATCGAATCTTTCTGGATCCCGGATACCTGTGTGTGCCATCATCCCGATAGGGATTGGGCACAACCAGGATTTCATCGCCGAAATTGTCTTTGGTATCCGTTGCGGGGATCTTCAGACTGGTGAAGACCTGCATCCGCTGCTCAGGCGAGGAATGCCCGCTTTCCATGCCACTCTGGACATTCTGCCGCACCTTGTCGGGCAGGTTGGCAAGCGTCTTGGTACCGTCGTTATTGGTCCAGGATGAATGCCCGGAATCGACCGAGCGGACCGAGTACCAGTAGTTGAAGCCGGGAGCGGAAGTCTCATCCTCGAAGGAATAGATGCCGCCACTCAAATGCGCGGCATCTCCCACGGGAATCTCTTTCAGCAACTTGTAAGGCCCCGCTTCCTTGGTCTCTGTACGATAGACCCGGTAGGCTCTTACGTCGGCCTGGCCATAGTCTGGATCCAACGCGCGATCGGCATCATCTGGCCATGTGAGGAGAACCTGCCCACGTTCGCTATTTCCCACTGAAAATCGCACATCCGGAGGCGGGTCGGGCAGATCGTAGCCGCTATCGTAGGCGAATTGAGCACGGCGCACATGATCCACGAGGGCCTCCCTGCCCAGTGAAACCTCGTCTTGATTGCCCGTTTGCGCCCATTCGATGATGCCCGTACCCTTGGCGTCGGCAGCTGTTCCCCCGGCAAAAACCGCCACGATTTTCACTTTTTCACCAGGACCAATATCGTATGGTCCATACGTCTGACTGTGGGCGTAATCACCGATGTCGGTGGGATTGGATTGGAATCCCTGGTCTTCGACGAGTTTGTTCCACAGTTGCTCATCACCATCATTACTGGGATCCGGATATGTGTAGTTATTTCTGCTGAAGATTTCCCACCACTTTACCGACACCGGCTGATCCGCGACTTTTGGCGCAACGTAGTTTTCCGAATCGTTTGTAAAGGGTGGGGTATAATCCAGAGGGGCAAACCCAAAGTACTGGAAGTCTGTCAGTTCTCCATCGACTCGCGCCGTGCCTTTGAACAGTGAATGGTGACGCGCCGAAACGTAGGGTCCACCAACGTCATTCCACAAAGTAGAAGGCGCGTCCCCGTCGTAGTGGTAGCTGAGCTTCAGGTCAGCGTATTCGGCCGGACCGTCGTAGTTAGCTGCACCGGTGTATCTGTAGAAATCGTCCCTCAATTCGGGGAAATCGACCCACCACGCACCCGGGCTTGAAATAAAGCACCCCGCCTGAGAGATGGTCATGATGTTTACGAACGCAAAATAGACGTCGTTGAGTTGCACGGGCATACCGGGATCCGGCTGGCCGTCTCCGTTGGCGTCTCCATTGTTGTGGAAAGTATATTCGTAAATGATGAAGTCGTCAAAGTCGGGATAGCTCCAGGAAAAGGCTTTTTGCGACACACTGATACCCGTTTTGGAGGACCAGGCCGTGATGAGAATTTCCTCACCTTGAGAATCGTCCCCGATATACCGCCCATAGTCGTGGTTGTGGATTTCCACAGGCTCACCCACAATTGGAGGTGCTCCGGGCCAGTAGTTGGACATCGGGCTGAACCCGGTAAAGTGGGAGGCGGTCATAAATCCCAGATCTTTTTCCGGGCTATTGACAATGTCATAGACCTTTTCCCGAATATCCTCGGTTTCCTGACTCGGGCCAACTGCCGAGGTGCCGTGATCTCTTGTTAGAATCATTACACCCTCGCCCCGAGAGGTGTCGTATCGGCGTGTAAACCGCGGATACCAGTGATAGTTGACAAAGCTCCAGTATTGCTCAAACTCGGTGGGTTCCAGCGGAATGATGGAACCCGGATATTGCATACCGGCTATATCCCTCATCACCTGTCGGTGAACCCGACCTGTGAGTCCGTTTCTGTACGTATGCCAGACCTTCCCCCGCGTCATGTGTCGGAATTTCCTCTGGAAGGGACTCGACTGCGCCCACAATTCCGAAGTTAGCAAGAGGGTCGCCAGCAATGGAAAAAGCAGAAACAAGATGCTTCTTCTTTTTATAGTAATCATGTTGTCTTATCCTCTTAGAAGCTGAGTCTCAATCCCAAATGCACCTGCCTTGGGGAGCCCAGAAAGGCCCTGTCGTTCGGATCTCCGAAATCCCTGTAGAGCTGGTCTGTTGGTATGGGTCTTCTCAAACCCCATTGAATATAATCGAAGTTGTTTACCCGCCGATCTTTCTGGTTGAACAGATTGTATGTTTCGACGAACAACGTGGCGTCGAAGCGGTCCCTCAGGCCGTAGAACGTCTTTTGGGCATTCAAATCAACCCAGGTGCGAAGTGGCTCATTTCGTTCCTCCACGCCACCTTCTGGAAGCGAGTATTCAAACCGGCTGCCGGTCTGCATGCGATAAATCATGTTGGCCTGAATATTCCCGAACAAACCCGCTTCGCCAACCTTTGGCCCCCAATCGCTCGGCGTTCGGTAGAGAAACGCCACGCTCCCAAATGCCGTTCTGTCCCTGCCTCGTATGCCGCCAATATTCAACTCGGAAAGAATGGGAGTGATAGCCCAGATGCCGGGTTCCTTTTCAATAGCCGCCAGAAAATGTTCATTCGGTCCTGCCGCCCCCTTGCTGGGACCACCACCTGCCTGGATGTCGCGAAGGAGTTGATTCGCCTTGGATCCGATTTCTCGGAGCTCATCCTGGGTCAGTGGAATTGGAACCTCCTGCCCGTTTCGAATCTCATAGCCAAGCCAGTAATTTCCAGCGGCGACCCACGTTGAATCCGGGAAGAACCGGTCTCCTGCTCCCCCTGCACGCCCTCCCGATAGCCACTGCGCGTTAAAGGAAGTCTGAAACGCGAAGTTATTGCTGAATCGCTTCTGGAAACCCAGTTCAATTCCCTTGATATCCTCATATCTGATACTCAGGTTGACACGGATCTGCTCGGTTCTCCCCGTGCCGGGATCCTGCCAGATCGTCGTCTCGCCGCCCGTTGTACCAGTAGATAACTGATTATCTACCGTTTTGTAGTAGGCGGTTAGCGATAAAGTATAGTCCGAAACCACGTTCCAGTCGGTTCCCACTTCAAAACTGGTGGTTTTCTCGGGCGGTGTCGCCATGTTTCCAACGCCGATCTGGTTTTCCTTTCCGAGATCATTGAACCTCTCCTCGGGATCGATCTGTCCGTTGCTGTTGATGTCGATGTCGGGAAAGCTCCCCACCCAGACCTGCCGATTCATCGTCCAGAGATTCGGAAATTTGTAAAATCTCCCATAGAAAAACCGGATGGTGCTTGCAGCGGTGATGGGATGTGAAACACCCAATCGAGGGCTGAACGCGATTTTGGCATCGGCGTCTGCCCGTGGTGCGTTTCGAAAATGTCGGAGTTTGTTGTACATAGGTGATGTTTCAAAAGATGGAACTGCGGAGCCTTTTTCTCCATTGTGGAATCCATCCAGGCGAACGCCTGCATTGACGATCATGCCGCTGAATTCCATCTTATCTTGCAAATAGAGTCCCCACTGAAAAGGGTTGATTCCCCGCTGAAAGTTTCCATCTGAAGCCCCATCTTTTGAGTAAAAGGCAACGACGCGGCGGGATTCATTTTCTCCAATCTCCCCAAATGCCCAGGCGTCGGAATAGATGAAGTCAACCCCGGCCTTGACCAGATGCCCCCTCGTGATCTGGCTGGAAATATCGAACTTGACGTTGTAACGCGCCCGCGCTGAAATTTCGTAGGCACGCACGTCGCGCGACAGGTTGAAGTACCCAGCCGCATCCCTGCGCAGGGGCTGGGTCGCTGCGGGAATATCGCTGGTATCCTGTTTGGAAAAAGAGCGCGATATTTTGGCTTCATAGAATGTCTTTGGACTCAAGGTATGGGTCAAAGAGACGTAGATCAAACTCTCACTATCCGTGAACCGTCCCGCAGAACTTCCTTCCGGTAGAAAGACGTTTCTCCCACCGTCTCCCAGGCCTCGGATAGCACCGGCCGTAGCGCTTCTGCCCAAACTGGTGCCGTTGTTCCACCCTTTGCTCCAATGGTAGAATCCGCCGAGCTTGAACTTTACATTGTCTGACATATTGTAATTTAGCTTGACTGTATTGCGGGTATTTCCCGGGGTGTGCGAAGAAGAGGAAGGAAACGAACGGGAGGATCGATCAAAGCGCGTGCTGACGAATAGCCCGGCGTCAGGCGTAAGTGGTCCAGATAGATTCGCCTCTATGAAATGGCCTGCTGCATCGGTATAATCGATCCGCTGGTGAATAGTTTGTCCCGTTTCGGGATCCGTCTCATTTTCCCAGGCGGCATCTCCCCACTTCAAGTTATCTCTAAACTGAGGGGCGTCGTAAACGTCGTTGCCCCAGTGTTTTTTGCCCGAAGGATCAAATTTGTACTCCAATCGTCCCGAATAGTTTTCCCCGGCCTCCCGAGTGACCAGATTGATGATACCGGCCTGGGCATTGCCATATTCTGCCTCCCATCCTCCGGTCAATATGGTGAGTTCCTGGACAGCCGATGTGTTTTGAAACTGGAAACGGTCAAATGCACCCACGCCATCGGTGGTCACAATGGGGATTCCATCTATGTAATAGGTCACATCCGCGGCACCAGTTCCGCGAATCATGTCGTTTCCCTCCGGCAAAACGCCGGGCTGTAAAGCGAGGAGTTCAGAGACGCTTCTGATGATGGGAAGTGACTCGATATCCTCTGATCCCATGATGTATTTGCTGGTGGTTTTGTCCGGCTCCACGGGTGGACGCTCGGCAATCACAATCAGTTCTGTGGCCTGTAGAGCTATTTCCTCCAGCGCGAAATCGACCGTCGTAGTCAGGTCAACGGCGACTTTTACATCGGTTTGAGAGATCGTTCCATAGCCCACCAGAGATGCAGTCAGTGTGTGCACCCCAGGTGGTACGGTAAGAATAAAATAAATTCCATCGGCGTCTGTGGTAGCCCCCAAACGCATCCCTTTGACAACCACATTGGCTCCGGGAAGCGGTTGTCCCTGCGCATCTCTGACAGTACCGGAAATCTTTCCCGTAGTGGCAGCGAATGTCAAATCAGCGCCAAACAGAACCAGACTCAGCGTCATGCACCACAGGAGAATTCGTTTTGATTCTCGCATATTGTGTTCCCCCTAAAAGTAGGTCTTCACGCGAATGCCCAGATCCAGCGCATGGAAGGGAAATACCTGCTTCAATCCCCACGCCTCCATGGGGCGCAACTGACCTATGATAATGTGGTATCGACCACGCAAATCAAGGGCGAATCGATCGGATGTATAGAAAGCAACGCCCAGACCGAAATTGATACCGACAGTTGTTCGGACATCCCCGTCGGATTCCAGAACAATGCTGGTGTTCAACGAGTTACCCGTTTGTCCTGGAAAGATCAGCCCTGTTTCAGTAGTACGATAGTGATACATACCGCTCCCGAATGTGAAATAAGGCCGAGCCTTTTGGTCGTTGAGTTGCTTGCCAAAAAAGAAGACGCCGTTGACCAGGAAGCTGTGAAAACGCATTTTGGACTTCGCGTTGGGACTTTTGTAAGACTGAAGATCTGTGGTACCGGTAGGCGCCCACATAAACTCGGCATCCTCCAGAGTCCCACCGTCAAACCGGGCGTGGTGGTATTCGTACTCCACCTCTATCCGCGCATGGCGATGATACACAATATTGACCCCGAATTGCGGGGCCTGTGTAAACCAGGTTCGGAGTCCCAGTACAGGCAGGTTCACGCTAATATTCCCCGCGACGCCCACTCGAGGGGTAAAGTCCTGGGCGAATGAGATTCCCCCCAGGGCCAACACGAGAACTCCGCCAAACAAAATACTTCGGAATCGAATCATAAACGCCTCCTCTCGGATTTGGTGTAATCAGGATGAGTCCACATCTATCGCGACTATTGTAGCTATGTTAAACGCGATATCACCTCCTTTGTCTATGTTTACTCAAAAGGTGTCTGCTTTCTAACGCAATGGCCTGTAGCAAAAACTGGTAGAGGGTATCGTATTCGCCGGGACCGATGATACAGTAGAAAGCCCCAACTCGCCTGGCCTCTATTTCCCGCTGGATAGAATGTTTATAGGTAGCCAGGATGACGATTATATCTGGCACTGTGGATTTGATATTTCTGATTAGATCCACTGCCTGCATATCCTGGAGACGGTCGTCTATCACGGCAATTTCTACAGGAGTACTCACAATCATATCCAGACATGCCTGCCCGGAACGCACTTGAGTCTGTTCCACAGGTTCGCCAGACAGAAGATTTTTCACGTCCCAGACCAACTGGGAATCTTCGGAGACAATCAAGATGCGTCTGTCCAACGTATATCCCTCGTGGCAATCGGGACAGAAATTGAGGCAGTGGATTTGGCAGGGATTGAGTGTGATTTTAAGGTAGCTGAATCAATTCATGAAAATTTATTTCATTTCGTCTAATATGATACATAAGCAAAAAAAGTGCCAGTCGACTAAAAAAATGAAAATCAGATTGTCTGGCACAATTAGACTATTATTTTATATGTATTTATGTGAATGAAATTGAATGGAGAGTTCCTGCAGGGCCCGGGAATTCCAGTTTGGTGAGAAACATCTGGTACGTTCCCTCAGGATACAGTTGTTTCGAAAGGAAGCACTGAAGGATTAAAACCCGGATTCATGATGAAGGGGTGAACTTTCCAACATTTTGTAAACCTTTTTCCGAGAGATACCGAGAAGTCGAGCAGCCTGGGTTTTGTTTCCATCGGCTTTTTGGAGCGCTTCTTGGAGTAAAGCCTGCTCTACATCGTAGAGTTTACCCCGTGTGTCTGTGTGTTCATCCGTCTGCCAGTGTATTCCCAGTTGGTCTGGCAGGTGGTGTTTTTGAATTGTGCCAAAGTTCGCCGAAGTAAGAGCACCCTGGATAACAAAGCGCAGTTCCAGTAGATTGCCCGGCCAGGGATAGGCCATCAGAGATGCCAGTACATCGTCGTGAATTCGGGGAGCCGGACGTTGTTGCTGAGTGGCGAATAATTTGACAAAATAATCTGCGAATTCTGGAATTTTCTCTTTTTGTTCCCGCAAAGTCGGAAGGTGAATGACAAACCCACTCAATCGGGTATATAACCCAACGGATAGGCTTTTCTCTTTCAAAGCCCGATTCAGGTCTTGCGACGTATAGGCAATAACGCGAAGATTTTTTGGAAGGTCCCTGGAAAACCCGGTCGGACGCATCCTGTCTGCTTCGAACAAGCGACACAGCAGTATCTGAATCCGGTACGGTATAGCCGTGACTTCGTAGAGAAAGAGCGTGCCGCTTTCGGCCTGGTGCATATATCCTTCAAAATGTTCTTGCGTATCTTCAAAAATGGAATTCCCAAACAGCTCTTTTTCAAAAAGTTCGGGTGGAATCGTATCGCAGTTGACGATGACAAAGGGACCCTTGGCATAGGAGCTCTGACGGTGGATTTCCCGTCCAATCATATGGGATCCAGTCCCTTCTTCTCCCAGGATCAAAACACCTGCCGGACTTTTTGCTGCGCTCTGAATTTTCCGTCTCAAGGAAGTTGACAGCGCTTTGGACGGCAGATAAAATTCGCTCGGATCCAGGGATGTGCTAATTTCTCCTGTGGATCGCACAAGAGATTGGATATCCTCTTCGAGTTTCACCCCCAGCCGGGTAATCCACTTCCCTTTGGAAAACAAATATGCATTTTCAATGACGTTTTCAAGCTGACGCACATTGCCAGGCCAGGAATAGTTGGTAAGCTGTTCTATTATGGTCGGGTGGACGCCCAGGATGTTGCGTTTAAGGCGTCGATTGAGCTTCTGGATGAAAGCGGCGACCAGTTCCGGGATATCTTCTAAATGTTCCCGCAGGGGTGGGATATAGATGGTGACTGCCCCGAGCCGGTAATAGAGATCTTCCCGGAAGCTCCTATTCCAGAGCACCTGCTCCAGGTCGCGGTTGGTGGCTGCAATGACCTGGACGTCCAGGGAAATTTCTTCCGTGCTGCCGAGGGGTCGAATGCGCTTCTCTTGAAGAACGCGCAAAAGTTTGACCTGGGTTTCGAGCGGGATTTCGGTAATCTCATCCAGAAATATGGTCCCTGTATTAGCAGATCTGAAAAGGCCCGCAGTTTCGTTTACGGCGCCGGTAAAAGAACCTTTTTTGTGTCCAAATAGTTCGCTTTCAAAGAGTTCTTTGGGAATAGCGCCGCAATTCACGGGCACAAAGGGATTCGGGGCGCGACCGCTTTTGTGGTGGATGTACTGAGCGATCAGGTCTTTGCCGGTGCCGCTCTCTCCCGCAATTAGCACGCTTCCCGCCCCTTTAGCAGCCGTTTGCATCTGGCGATAGACTTCCTGAATTTGCGGGCTTTTACCTATTACAAAATTGTATTCGATTTCAGGATTAATCGCATTCATTAGTATTTTTCCTTATTTATTTTCATAGATATACTAATTTATTATGAATGCGATGATGGTGCAAGTTATAATCCGAGACATTTCCCAAACTTCACCCTGTCGAATTCGATTCTTGCAAAGGTGTCCGGCTGTCAGGCGATTCGCATTCTATGACAACCCAACGACCCCGGAGCCAGCGCGCTCAACCGACACACCGCTCGGCTTCCCACCGCTGGGGTTCCAGCCCGACGACGCGCGCTTCCTCGCAGATCATCGACCAGGTCGTATCATCTACCTCGATCCCCTCCATCTTCCGCTGCATCGCGCTGCGGAACTCCGGCTCTCCGGGCAGCAGGATTTCCTCAAATCCAGGGGCCACGCGGCTCGACTTCACGTGCCGGATCAATGCTTCCACCTCGTCGTAGTAGGCCTCCCGGTCGGTAAAGTGCGCAATGTCGTACACCGTCAAAAGCACGCCGTTGCTGATCATCTGGCGCTCGCCGGCAGCGCATCCCTGCCCGCTGAGAGTGCCTCCCAAAAGCTCCACCACCAGGCTCAACGCAAAGCCTTTGTGGGCAACCACGCCGCCCATAGGGAGAATTGCACCCGGCGGATCGGCCGAAAAATCTCCCGGATCCACGGTCGGATTCCCCTCCGAATCGATCAGCCAACCCTCGGGGACCTGGTACCCGCTGTTGGTCGCCACCCGCACCTTTCCTTCTGCCACCACCGAAGTCGTCATGTCCACCAGAATCGGCTCTGCCTCCCGTCGGGGGGCAGCAAATGCGATCGGATTGGTGCTCAGGCGTCCGTCAATTCCCCCAAAAGGGGCGATCTGATAACCCAGGTGCCCGGCATTCACAAAGATCAGACCAATCAATCCTTCCCGGGCGGCCATGAGCGGATACGCACCAGCCCGGCCTATATGGCTGGTATTCCGCAGCGCGACGCAACCGACGCCGTGTATCCGGGCCTTCTCACTGGCCAGCTTTGCTGCAAAGGTCGCGCCCACCTGTCCCATCGCCCCCTTCGCATCCACAACAGCCAGGCAGGGATACTCCTCGACGACCACCGGAACCGCCCGGGGCTGGAACCGCCCTTCCCGGACCGCCCGGGCATACTCGTAGAACCGGATGGCGCCGTGAGAGTCGTGACCGAAGAGATTCGACTCGACAAGGTGGTCCACGACGGTCCTCGTGTCCTCGGGCGTACACCCGGCAGCTTCGAAAAGCTCGTAACCAATCCGGCGCAAAGCCTTCGCTTGAAATTTAGGCACGGCAAACCCTTTCATCTGTTGGTATAGTGCTTCAGGGGGAAAATGCTCTGTCTCCTGTGGTATTGAGCAACCCCAGATCTACACTCAATCATTGGCCAAAAAATCGCAGTCCATAAGAGATCAAGGGACTGGTCGTTTACTGCGGAACAATATCCAATACATAATAGCTGCTGAGACAATGTAGGCAACCGTACCGGACCAAACATTGACCTCCTGTATCATAAAAATGGCGTTGGTAGATAGCGCGGAGCCTTCGTAATTGACGAGGACCGCTGCAAACATGTTATTCGCGGCATGAATGCCAATGGCAAGTTCTGCACCATTATCCTTGAGCGTGACGAGGGCGAGAAATGCACCGACGACAAAGTAGGAAATCAACATGGGTGCTACGCCATACGCCGCGATCTCGGGATTCATCAAATGGAACAGGGCAAAAGGCAAGGCATTGAGAATAACGAGAACAATGGGATGACGCGTGAAGTGCCCGAGCATTTGCAAAAAATAACTGCGCGTGAGCAATTCTTCGGTAGTAGTCTGGAAAGGCGTGAGGAGCAGGACGAGAATGGCGAATTTGTAAAAGCGTTCGGGATCCAGGGAATAAGAGTAGTTATCGGGAAAGAGCAGGGCGTCAATAGCGGCGAAGACAATACCCAGACCCATCTGCAAACCAAAACCCTGAAATATGCGGCCCCAGCGGATGTGATTGCGCGGCGTAATAAGTGTGCGGAAAGAGCGTTTATGTGCGTTGCGAAGGCCAATCCACAGACCGACCAGCACCGTGACAAAGAGCAAGTTGAGGGCAATAAAATCCAGAAAAGGATTTGTGCCATCCATGGGCAACCCTTCGGGTTCAGAGCCATAAACACTGAACAGGACTACACCACTGCCAAAAGTCCAGGTGGCAATAACAATCAGCAGTGTTAAAATATATCGTATCCAGCGCGTTTCACCCCGATTGGCGAGATCGAGAAACGCCTTGCCCATTTTATCGGTTTGTTCTGTTATTTCGTTCATATCACCAATCCGCAACACTGCCATCGTTTTCGTAAAAATATTCCCCGCCGAGTTCTTCTTCGTAAACCCCGATATTTTGTTCGGCTTCTGTGGGAATGAGGTCAAAACCCAGGCCGGGTCTGGTGGGCAAATCAATATGTCCATCTCTGACAACCCAGGGGTCTTGCAGCAGATCCTCACCCAAACCCGCATCGACTTGCTCTTGAATGAGAAAATTGGGCACAACGGCATCAACCTGCATACACGCGGAAAAAGCGACTGGCCCAATAGCACAGTGCGGCATAATATGCATGTAATACACTTCGGCCATGTTCGCAATGCGCTTGAGTTCGGAAATACCGCCTGCATGCGAGCCGTCGGGCTGGATATAGGCAACGGCATTTTTTTCAAACACAGTGCGAAATTCCCAACGCGAAAGCAGGCGCTCACCCGTAGCAATGGGAAAGGGCACATGGTCGGAAACGTGTTTGAGCGCATCGACATTTTCCTGCGGCACGGGTTCTTCGACAAACATGGGACGCATGCCTTTGATCTCGTGGCAGATTTCCACGGCGAGCGCAGGCGTCATCTTGCCGTGAAAATCAAAACAGAGTTCGCAGTCATCGCCAACCCACTCGCGCATGGTATAGGCACATTTGACAAAGCGGTCGATCACCTCAGGAGGTTCATGGGCACGCCACTTGCCGCCTGGTCCCGATTTAAAAGCTTTGTACCCCCCTTTTTCTTGTAGCATTTCGAGACGCTCACGCGCAGCATCCAACCCGCGTTCTGAACTATCGCGAATCCCCCAATGGGCATAAACGCGAATGCGATCGCGCACCGGTCCGCCGAGAAGCTGATAGGTCGGCACATTGAAGTATTTGCCCGCAATATCCCAAAGCGCCTGATCAATACCCGAAAGAGCCGTCATAAGCACATTGCCCCCACGATAGAAAGCGGAGCGGTAAATATGTTGCCAGTGGTGCTCAATGCGCAGAGGGTCTTTCCCAATCAGATAATCCGCGAGTTCTTCTACGGCAGCCCAGGTACTCCTCGGTTTGCCTTCAAGGGTGGTCTCTCCCCAGCCTACAATACCGGTATCGGTCGTAATTTTGATCAAGCGCATCCTTCGGCGGGGAAAGAATTGTTCAATTTTGGCGATTTTCATGATATTTCTCCGGGACTGAAGAACCGAAAAGTATCCACAGATGAACGCAGATGAACGCAGATGAAAATTCAAAAATAGATGAATACAGCGTTAATCTGGGTCGAAGAATCGAAAAGAAAAAAGATCTGCCTCGGTTAGTTCAAATTGCAAGCGAATGGGTTGGTTCGGGGCGACATCGATAGCATTGACATTTTCCCAGCGAACAGTGCGCGCGATTTCATCGCCAAAAATATGGGGACAGTCACCGAGCGCGAATTTTGGAAGGGGATCACCCGCTTCATCGAGCAATGCGATGCGAATCGAACCGGCAACACTCGTAGAATAATTGACTTCCAACCGGGTGCCTGTAAAAGTGAATGGCCTGGTCGTAAGAACACCAGTCCTCGCATCAGCGCGAACAGAAACAAACCCATCTTCGCGCAGGGTGAAACGCCGAATGTGTGCATTGGGCGTGCGATAATTTTGCACAGAATAAAGCGAGAGTTCGCCGGGCGCGGTAGAAACGACACGCGGTCCGATAAAAATGGAGCGCTCGTGCCAGTTATTTTGGTCCAGACCGGGACGCATAAACGCATCGGCATAGGGCTGGGTGAAATTCAGTCCATCTCTGCTGGCGAGAAAGAGAATATCGGAAAGACCTTCGTGACCCCACTCGGGCAGAGCCTGGCGCGTTTGAATAAAGCGTTTGGGAAATGCAAAATAATAGGGCGCACCTGCGTAGGGATGAACGGCATTTGTATAAAGTTGATAATCAAAGCGCGTTTTGCCGTCAATGCGGATATATTGCCATGCATCCCAATGTATAAAATCCCGCGAAGTCGTCATTCGAATGGCGCGCATACGCGGCTCATTGCCATCGGGAAACCAGCCACGCGCGTACAGGACATAACACCCCTGACGCGCATCCCAAAAAGCACTAACCGGACTGTCAAAATTGGGATCGTCTTCAGAGGCGACGACAAGTGGTCCATCTCCTGCATTTTGCCAGTGAATGCCATCGGGTGAGACGAGACCGTAGATCCGAGCGGGCTTGCCACCACTCCAGCGTCCCGCTGCTTTGTACCGCTCGGATTCTGGCACACCGGGACTTTCATCCTTAAAAACCGCAATATTCTTGGTATTGGGATTGTCAACACAGATATTGTTATCGGTTGAACCGTTAAAGTTGAACAAACCGAGATTGGGCCGCTGCCAACAAATGCCGTCTTCGCTCTCGGCATAAGCAGTGAACGTGTGGTTAAAACCACCTGTGTCTTGTTGTTCATCTTGAGATCGGTACCACATTCTGTATTTATCGCCATCTTTGATAACAACGGGACACCAACTCGTCTCACCTTCCCAGGGGCGATTGAGCGTGAGACACGTTTCGCGCGGGATGGGCGTGTGCTGGTGAATATGCACGTGTTCGAAGCTGTCGATGAGATGGTTATCGACAAAGAGTTGGCGATCGTTGGATGCGATAAGTGGATCTGGCAAATTCATCGCTGTGCGCCTCCATTCTCTACATTCACGGTGGGGTGGTCCATAATAGCCGTTTCATTTTATCAAAGCAAGGGGAACCCATGGCCGCTTATCTCGGATTAAGTCATTATTGCTTGCCAAATGATTTATATTCTTAGAGCAAACAACACCAATCACCAATTCAAGGAGATAGAATGAATAGAGAAATCGTAGAAAAAAAGGTAGAAGCACTGGAAAAAAGAGTGCGCTGGCAAATGCGGGCGATTATCGGATTAATCATTGTATTTCTATTCAACACATCGCCCGCTTTTACGTCAAAGTGGTTTCACCAGCTACTCCCTCCCAAATTGACCTCTGTAAATTTGTCACCTGACAAAAGCAATGGCAATACTGGTTTTCGCCATAACTGGTCGCATCGGGAAGAAATTCTGGCACGCCGAATACAGGCACCAGAGCTTGGCCCGGGTAGAGATAAGATAGAATTCATCAATAATATTCTCTCGCACCAGAATGGGACGCCGAGATTGGGTAAACAAGCGCAAGCAGGAGAACTGCAGATTTTATCCGACACATTGCGGGTACAAACACTACAGACAAGAACACTGCAGATTGTAAATGCAGCGGGGGGCGTCGTCGCCATAATCGGATCGGATCCCGCAGGAAACGGTATTTTGCTCGTAGGGAACGTAGCAGGTGCGGCAGTTGCGGCTATATCAGCCGATCAAGCTGGCAATGGAGATATTAGTGTGATAGAAAATAATGCCTCTGTTGCGGGGATGGGTGTAGATCAAGCTGGCAATGGTGTGGTAGCTGCATCAAATGCATCGGGTTCGAGCTTTACGCTTCTCGGTGCCGATGATTCTGGAAATGCGGGACTGATCGTGAGCGGTAGTTCCGAATCGGGCACAGGTGCGGTCATTCTGGGCTTAGATGAAACTGGTAATGGGCTGGTGAGTACTGTCAGTAGCTCGGGTTCTCTCACGCTTCTCGGTGCCGATGATTCTGGAAATGCGGGACTGATCGTAGGCACTGCATCTGAATCGGGTACAGGCGTAGTCATTCTGGGTGTAGATGATGTTGGCAATGGCTCAGTCAGTGCCGTCAGTGCCTCGGGTTCAATAGTTGATTTGGGAATTGATGAGGCTGGCGATGCAGCAGTACTGTTAACAAATAGAGAGGGTGTTTTGGCTTCCGTATTGGGTGTCGATGAAAATGGGCACGGTATAATGGGCATTCTCAACGCCTCTGGGCGGCCCATTGCAGCTATGGCAGCCGATGAAGCGGGCAACGGTGTATTGGGAATTGAAGGCGGCAAATTCCGTGCTTATATAGATTCTACGGGCAACGGAGTCGCAGAGACCCGGGGACAAAATCAGATCCTTCGATGGTCTTCTGAAATAAGACCGACCGGAGGTGGTGGCACGCCAAGCGGTTTAATCGGTGATCTGGATCAGGATGGCGACGTGGATTTTAACGACTTTTTGATATTTACCTCAAACTTTGGCAAGACAAGTGGATAGGTAAATCAGGCACATATTACAGGTGGCATTTCTGACGCCAGGACTTTCTTTTAGCTTTTCAGACAATAGCTCACAAAACGCGCTTGACGCACAAGAGGATTCGCGTATCTTGATCACTGATAGGGTTTTAATATTCGGATCGTTTGCGTATCAAACAAAATTCAAACAAAACTCGTTTTAGAGGAATATGTTATATGCACTGGTCTGAGATATGCAAAAGTTATCCCAATAAATGGCTGATTGTTGAGGCATTAGAAGCCCATACAACCTCTGATTATCAGCGGTATCTCAATCGTCTAACAGTTGTAGAGGAATGTCCTGATGGCAAAACAGCAATGAAACGGTATCAGATCCTTCACCAGCAATATCCCGAACGGGAATTATATTTTTTTCATACCAGTCGTGATTCACTTGACGTTCAAGTAAGACAATGGTTGGGAATTCGTGCTCCATATGCAACTGATACGAAGGTATGACCTTCCATTTACATCGGTGTCTATTGCTTATCGGGAATCAACTATTGAGATCCCGCAAGTCCTTGTTGATACTGGATCAGCTAGCACAGTGATATCTGCTGACTTGGTTGATTCTATCGGTATATTTCCTTTGCCCGATGACCGGATAGTAACAATTCGAGGCGTGGGTGGGAGCGAAGTTGTATTTAGGCGACGAGTTGATTTTTTGCAGGTTGGAGAGAAGAAGTTGACTAATTTTGAACTTGAAGTAGGAGGCATGGATTATGGCTTTGAAATCAATGGGATTTTGGGGATGGATTTCCTGGTAGAAGCCAAAGCCATTATCAATCTGCATACAATGAGTCTTACATTCGATAGCTGAAGGCAGATCATAAACCTTGAACACACAAACTGAAAACACCGACCAAAACGCGCTCTCTGATCGAGACGTGTTCACAGAAGGCCCAAAATACAATAAACCGCCCAGAAAGACGCGCATCAAATGGTACCGCTGCCGCGTCTCCCGCGAGACATTGCGCGAACTCAACAAGCGAAGTGATTTCCTTGGCTTTGCTCAGACACTCGGTTTCCTGGGCGTGCTAACTGTTGCGGCGGGAGCGGCCATTTACTCATCGCACCACTGGCCCTGGTATATCACTGCGCTACTGGTCTTCATCAACGGACACTTCTGGCATTTTCTGGTCAACGGCTTTCACGAACTGGTACACGATTCGGTCTTCAAGACCCGATGGCTCAATCGCTTCTTCCTCCGCATTTTGTCCTTCCTCGGCTGGCACAACCACCATCTATTCTGGGCCAGCCATACCGAGCACCACAAATACACCCTGCACGCACCCGACGACCAGGAAGTCGTACTCCCTCAAAAAATCGACCTCAAAGGCCTGTGGAAGCGAGCCATTGTAAACCACAAGTATCCCTACACACTGCTCAAAGAAAAGTTTCGAAACTTTACCGGCCATATAAACAGGAAAAATTCCTGGATTGGAATGCTCTTTCCCGAAAGCGATCCAGAGCGGTGTCGCGCCTACACCAGATGGGAGCGCACCTTGCTCATCGGCCATCTCTCGATCGCGGGTATATCTCTGGCATATGGGTACTGGATTGTTCCGCTGGTCATCACATTTCCGAAAATGTTCGGATCGTGGTTGCAATCCCTCTGCAACTCCGCACAGCACGTTGGGCTGCAAGACGAAGTACCGGATTTTCGCCTCTGCTGCCGCACGATTTACCTCAATCCCCTGCTCCAATTTCTCTACTGGCATATGAATTACCACACCGAGCACCACATGTACGCTGCGGTTCCATGCTACAAACTCGGTCGGCTACACAGGCTGATCAAACACGAAATGCCCCACTGCACCCGGGGCTTGCGCGAAACGTGGAAACAGATTGCCGAGATTTTGGACAGACAGGCGCGTGACTCCAATTACCAGTACATTGCCGAACTGCCCACAGACGGCAACCGGCGCGATATAGAACAACATACAGCGGACACTCGCGATTAAAATGCGTGTTTTATATGCAAAACAAAGTAGATAATAATGTACAGTTTATATGAGCAAAACTTATTGCTTGACTCGCATGTGGATTCGTGTATATTAAGCCCTTCGTAGGCTCGACCTGATCTCATTTTGTCTCATCTCACTTCACAGGATTCATAAATGGCGCAGCTTTTTCCGCGTGGCAGTAACGCGTATGCCAGAATCAGTATTGTCGTGGTTCTGGTTGTTGTTGGAACGGGCCTCACCATTCTGCTCAACACCAACCGATTACACTACACATCCGATGTCCTGGTCGCAAAAAAACAGCCGGTTCCCTTCAGTCACAAACACCACGTGGCCGGCGTGGGCCTCGACTGTCGCTATTGTCACACTTCTGTAGAAGAATCTTCCTTCGCCAATATCCCCCCTGTTGAAACCTGCATGACCTGCCATTCTCAGATCTGGACAGAAAGCCCCCTTCTCGAACCCATCCGCGAAAGTTATCGCACGGGTAATCCCATAGAGTGGGTTCGCATTCACGATCTCCCCGATTTTGTCTATTTCAATCACAGCATTCACGTTCACAAAGGCATCGGATGTCAAACCTGTCACGGGCAGGTCGATCAAATGCCGCTGATGTGGAAAGTGAACACCCTCAATATGGAATGGTGTCTGGAATGTCACCGGGCACCCGAAAAATATGTGCGTCCCCGCGAAGAAGTTTTCAATATGGCCTGGAAACCAATGGATGAACGCGGACATGCGGTCTCTCAAGCCCTGCTGGGCGCACAACTGGTTCAAGACTACGATATTAACCCTTCCACGGATTGCTCGACATGTCATCGATGACACGCACAGCACATAAAGACGGTTTGGACCTCTCTGCGATTCGCGAACGCCTATCTAAGCGCGAGGGGCAGGATTATTGGCGCAGCCTGAATGAATTGGCCGATACGGAAGAATTTCGCGACTATTTGCACCGCGAATTTCCCGAAGGGGCTTCCGAATGGAGCGACAAAGTCGGTCGCCGCAAGTTTCTACAGGTAATGGGCGCGTCTCTGGCGTTTGCCGGCTTGACATCGTGCACGCGCCAGCCGCCGGAAAAAATCGTCCCCTATATACGTGCGCCCGAGCAGATCATACCCGGTAAACCCCTGTTCTTTGCTTCGGCTCTCTCTCAAGGCGGATTCGCCCGGGGCGTACTGGTCGAAAGTCATGCTGGGCGTCCGACCAAAATAGAGGGCAATCCCGCACATCCTGCAAATCCTCGATCGGGAAATGCGACTTTTGGGCCCACAGATGCAATTACACAGGCTCAAATACTCGATCTCTACGACCCGGACCGCTCGCAGGTACCCATAGCAAATGGGCGGGCGAGTACATGGACGAGATTTTCTGCTACCCTTGCCACCGAAGTGGCAAAACTCGATTTGGATCAGGGGCAGGGATTGCGTCTGTTGACGGAAACAGTGACCTCGCCAGTTTTGGTTAGCCAGATCCGCGCACTATTGGAAAAATATCCCAACGCAAGGTGGCATCAATTTGAGCCAGGTACGCGCGACAACGTGCGTGAAGGTGCCAGAATGGCTTTTGGCGAAGTGGTCGAAACGCAGTATCATTTCGAAAAAGCCAAACGCATCTTGTCTTTGGACGCCGATTTTATGGAAAGCGGCGCGGCAAGTATTCGACACGCTCGCCACGTTGCCCTCGGTCGCAAGGTTATCGACGGCCAAAAGGCCGATATGAATCGGCTCTACGTCATTGAATCCACCCCCTCCAATACGGGGTCTTTTGCCGATCACCGCCTGCCATTGAAAGCCAGTCAGATCGAGGGATTTGCCCGAGCAGTGGCTGCGGCACTGGGAATAAACGCGATGGGGGGCAATAGCGCCGGACACGATACATGGCTCAATGCACTGGTCAAAGACCTGGCGGCACATCGCGGCACATCGCTGGTGATTGCCGGCGATCATCAACCGCCTGCTGTTCACGCACTTGCACACGCCATCAACAGTGCGTTAGGCAATGTGGGTAATACCGTGACGTACACAGATCCAGTAGAAGCCGAGCCGACCAACCAATACGCTTCCCTCAAAGATTTAACCGTTGATATGTCAGAGGGCAGAGTTTCACTGCTGATGGTTTTGGGTGGCAATCCCGTTTACAATGCGCCAGCAGACCTCAATTTTGCCGCCGCTTACCAGGAAGTGACAACGCGCATTCACCTGGGCCAATCTCAAGATGAAACCGCGCGATTATCTCACTGGCATTTGCCCGAAGCACACGCATTAGAAGCCTGGGGCGATATACGCGCATTCGACGGTACCGTGTCTATTCTCCAGCCATTGATTGAGCCGCTCTACGGCGGCAAATCCGCCGCGGAACTGGTAGCTATGATGCTGGGGGATGGGCGCGCGGATTATGATCGGGTCAAAGAATATTGGCAAGAACAATACAAAGGCACCGATTTTGAAACAATCTGGCAAACCTATTTGCACGACGGATTGGTTCCCGATACGGCTTTGCCCGAGCGTTCTGTGAGCATGACCGAAAATTACGGCACGCCATCGCAGGCGGGTGAGGGACTCGAAGTGAACTTCCGGTTAGATCCCACAATTGGCGATGGGCGATATGCCAACAATGGCTGGTTGCAAGAATTGCCAAAACCCCATACGCGCCTCACCTGGGACAATGCGGTTTTGATCGCACCGGCAACTGCCGAGGCGATGGGGCTTCAAAATGGCGATGTGGTCGCGTTGAGTGCAAATGATCGCTCTGTGGAAGCACCTGTTTGGATCGCACCCGGACATCCCGCAAATGCCGTCACTGTACATCTCGGCTTTGGGCGCACCGCCGCCGGGCGCGTGGGTAATGGCGTTGGCTTTAACGCTTATGCTCTTCAGACATCTGATTCGCCGTGGGTTGCATCGAATGCGTCAATGACAAAGACGGGACAGACGTATCCCCTGGCCTGCACGCAAGATCACCACAGCATGGAAGGCCGCGCGCTGGTGCGATCTGGCACAGTCGATGAATATGAAAAACACCCGCATTTTGTACACGAAATGGGGCATGACCCCGGTCCCGATGCAAACTTTTTTGATGGGATTCACGACAACGACGGCATAGCCTGGGGCATGGCAATTGATCTGAATTCATGCAATGGCTGCAATGCCTGCACAGTCGCCTGTCAGTCGGAAAATAATATTCCGGTAGTGGGCAAAGATGAAGTACTCAACGGACGCGAAATGCACTGGATTCGCATCGACCGCTACTACAAAGGCGATCTGGACAACCCCGAACTTTACAACCAGCCCGTACCCTGTATGCAGTGCGAGAATGCGCCCTGTGAACTCGTATGCCCCGTTGGCGCAACAGTACACAGTGCCGAGGGCTTGAACGATATGGCCTATAACCGCTGTGTGGGCACGAGATATTGTTCAAATAACTGCCCTTATAAGGTGCGGCGCTTCAATTTCCTCCACTATGCCGATGAAGAAACACCGAGTTTCAAATTGCAGCGCAATCCCAATGTGACAGTGCGCGGTCGCGGCGTGATGGAAAAATGCACCTATTGCGTGCAGCGCATTAGTGCAGCGCGAATTGAGGCCAAGGTCGAGGATCGCGAATTGAAAGATGGCGATATTACAACCGCCTGTCAGGGAGCGTGTCCTTCAGATGCCATTGTATTTGGCGATATCAAAGACCCCAATAGCCGCGTGGCCAAGCTCAAAGCCCAACAGAGAAATTACGGCATTTTGACAGAGTTAAATACCAAACCGCGCACCACGTATCTCGCGCGGTTGACCAATCCCAATCCGGAGATTTCACAGCATGGGTAGTCCTGCACCTATAAAAGATCCGACGATGCCGGCGCCGGTGCTCGGTCCGGGGCAGACCTATACAACGGTGACACAAAGACTCAGTGCGCTCATCACCAATCGCACGCCTTTGGGGTGGATTGCGGCACTGTTGATTGCAGGTGGTATTTTGCAGTTGTTGATGTTATCTGCGACCTGGCTGCTGATCAAAGGGACTGGCATCTGGGGCTTAAATATTCCCGTTGGCTGGGGCTGGGCAATTATCAACTTTGTCTGGTGGATCGGTATTGGGCACGCGGGCACATTGATTTCGGCTATTTTGTTACTCATGCGTCAGCAATGGCGCAATTCGATCAACCGATTTGCCGAAGCCATGACCATTTTTGCCGTCATGTGCGCCGGTATGTTTCCACTGTTGCACACGGGGCGTCCCTGGGTAGCGGCTTACTGGCTGTTGCCCTATCCCAATACAATGTCTGTGTGGCCGCAGTTCCGCAGTCCGCTAATATGGGATGTATTTGCCGTTGGCACCTACTTTACAGTATCTCTGATCTTCTGGTATCTGGGCTTAATTCCCGATTTTGCCACCCTGCGCGACAAGGCCAAACACAAAATTTCACAGATCATATACGGCGTATTGTCAATGGGATGGCGCGGATCCGCCAAGCACTGGTTCAACTATGAAATGGCCGCGCTGCTCTTAGCGGGTGTATCGACGCCGCTGGTACTATCCGTACACTCCATCGTGAGTTTGGACTTTTCCGTAGGCCTGATTCCCGGCTGGCATGCAACCATCTTTCCACCCTATTTTGTGGCGGGTGCTGTATATGCCGGTTTTGCAATGGTGCTGACGCTGGGGCTGCCCATTCGCTACTTTTACGGATTGCACGATTATATCACCGACCGTCACCTGAACAATATGGGCAAGGTGATGCTCGCCACCGGACTCATTGTGGCTTATGGCTATGCGATGGAGCAGTTTTTTGCCTGGTATAGTGCCAGCCCCTATGAAGGCTATATGATGAAAAATCGCACATTTGGCCCTTATTCCGGTACTTACTGGTCATTGATCTTGTGCAATGTGGCTATCCCACAATTATTGTGGATTAAAAAGGTGCGCCTGAGTCCGATATGGCTGTTCATCATTTCGATGTTCATCAATGTGGGAATGTGGCTCGAGCGATTTATCATTGTGGTGACGAGTCTCCACCGCGACTTTATGCCTTCGTCCTGGGATATGTATCACTCGACGCCGTGGGACTGGGGATTGTACGCAGGCACAATTGGATTTTTCCTCTTTATGATGATCCTGTTTATTCGGGTGATGCCCGTCATTAACATTTTTGAAATCCGCCAGTTGGTGGCAAATAAAAGCAAACATGCGGAAGCGGCTTCTGCCGATGATTAAACGGGTGTGATTATGGCTGAAAATTTATACGGTCTTTTGGCCGAATTTGACGGTCCCGACGAATTGCTCAAAGCTGCGAAAGATTCATATGCAGAAGGGTATCGCAAGATGGATGCTTATTCTCCAATGCCGATACACGATTTGTCGGAATCAATGGGTTATGACAAGCACCGCGTGCCCATCATTGTATTGATCTGCGCGATTCTCGGTGCCTGTTCAGGCTTTGGGCTTCAGTACTGGGTATCTGTAATCGACTATCCGCTCAATGTGGGTGGTCGGCCCCTTTTGAGCTGGCCCTCTTTTATTCCCGTGACATTTGAACTCGGCGTGCTATTTTCCGCTTTTGGTGCATTGATTGGCATGCTCATCCTCAATGGTTTGCCGCGTCCCTATCACCCGGTTTTCAATGTTCCCAATTTTGAACGCGCCTCTGGTGATGGTTTCTTTTTGTGTATCGAAGCCGAAGATCCCAAATTTGACACTTCCGAAACCCGTGCATTTCTCGAGAGCCTGAAAGCAAAAAAGGTAGATGATGTCGAACCGTAAATTAGCTAATTGGCTAAAAATTGCCCATCCCGTGAGACTGGTGCTCGCACTCTTTATGGCAATGGGGTGTGAGGGCACGACAGATATCGAGCGTTTGCGGCAAGAAATGTACAACCAATCGAGATTTGAACCGCTGGAAAAAAATACTTTTTTCGCGGATCAAAGGTCCTCTCGGCCCTGGATAAAAGGCACGGTTGCACGCGGGCATTTGCGTACAGACGCGCATTTATATACCGGGATGATAGATGGTAAACCAGCGGAAACTTTTCCCTTTCCCATTACGCGCGATGTGATTCTCCGCGGCAGAGAACGCTACAATATCTATTGCTCCCCCTGCCATGGACAGGAAGGCGATGGGCGTGGGATGGTGGTGCGCCGCGGCATGAAGCAACCCCCATCATACCATATTGAGCGGCTGCAAAATGAGACACCGGGTTACTTTTTTGATGTCATGACCAATGGTTTTGGCGCAATGTATAGCTATGCATCGCGTATCAAACCGCGAGATCGATGGGCTATTATAGCCTATATTCAGGCGTTGCAACTGAGCCAAAACGCCACACTGGACGATGTCCCTGCCGATGTGCGTCAGCGGCTTGAAAATGAGTAGGATATTATGGCTACTAAATCCTTTGACCATCCATTTGTAGATAAAGTACAGCAACGAGGCCTTCTGACAGGTGCCTGCGGTATAGTGGTTTTATTTATTGGTGCCTTTGCTGATTCTCAGCAATTTTTCCAATCGTATCTCGTTGGCTATATCTACTGGTTAGTCATTTCTCTGGGCTGTCTGGGGTTGTTGATGTTGCACCATCTGGTCAGCGGACGGTGGGGATTTGTCATTCGGCGGTTATTGGAATCGGGCGCGCGCACACTGTGGCTCATGGCCGTCCTGTTTATTCCCATTGTGGTTCTGGGTATGCATCATTTGTACGAATGGACGCATACAGATGTCGTAGCTAAAGATCCAATTTTGACCTTTAAGAAACCGTATTTGAATGAGACCGGATTTTATATTCGCGCAGTCGTTTATTTTGCCCTGTGGTTGCTCTGGATGTTTTTGCTGACAAAATGGTCGCGCGAGCAAGATGAAACCGGCGAACCGGGCCTAAAAAGCCGGATGATTAACCTGAGCGGTCCCGGAATTCCCATGTTTATCTTAACCGTTACCTTTGCGGCAACCGATTGGGTCATGTCTTTGGAACCGCACTGGTTTTCGACGATCTATGGCTTAATTTTTGTGGTGGGCGGCGCATTGGGTGCCATGGCACTGTGCATCTTGTGGGTGATTAAATTAAAGGATGTCGAGGTCTATCGAGAAGTTGATGCATTTAAGTATTTGAGCGATCTGGGCACCCTGATGTTTGCATTTACATGTCTGTGGGCTTATGTGAGTTTTTCCCAGTTTTTGATTACGTGGTCTGGCAACCTGGCCGAAGAAGCCCCCTGGTACATCCGCCGATCACATGGCGGTTGGCAATATGTGGGAACTGCGTTGATTGTTTTTCACTTTTTCGTGCCATTCTTTTTGCTATTGCAGCGGGCGATCAAACGCCGCGCCGCGCTGATGACGGTTATTGCAATTTTTATGTTGATTATGCGCTATGTCGATCTTTATTATTTTATTACACCGGCTTTTGGGCACGGTGGTTCTGACGGTATGTGGTATGGTTTTCTGCTGGATATGCTGGTCCTCGTCAGTATTGGCGGCTTGTGGTTGGGATTTTTTGCGATGCAGCTAAAAGGTGTGCCGCTGATCCCATTGCACGATCCGCGCATGGAAGAAACCTTTGCCGGAGAAGGTCACTGATATGGCAGAAAAGCACAATGCCCGCGAAAAGGGCTACGAAGACTATCATCTCAAAATTGGCCCAATTCTCGCTGCCACTGCGGGAATCATAGCCGTAGCCATTCTGTCTTTTATCGCTATGTGGGCCATGTTTCTCGGTCTGGAACAAGCCGTGATTTATATGACAGATGATCCGCCGCCCATGGCTGCTCATCAAAAACCTTATCAGGGACCGCTGATCCAGACTGTACCTTCTGCTGAACTGACACAAGTGCGTGCCGAAACCAATCGCACGCTTACCGAATACGGCTGGATAGATAGGGATGCCGGGGTTGTGCATCTTCCAATTGAGCGGGCAATAGACCTGGTTCTCGAACGCGGGTTCCCGGTGCGAGAGTAAAACATGCGCGTCTTATTCGCTTGTATCACGCTAATGTGCTTCACCAGGATCGCGTGGGCACAAGACTTCACGCCGAATCCCACAGTGCTGGATTCCGTTGGGATTGACCAGAAATTGGGCGCATCTGTGCCAGTAAATTTGAAGTTCCGCGATGAATCGGGCACAGATATTATGCTGGCGCGATATTTGGATGAACATCCCGTTATTTTAGTGCCCGCATATTATGAATGCCCCATGTTGTGTACGCAAATTTTGAATGGTTTGTTGTCGGGATTGCGTCCCGTATCGCTCAATGCCGGACGAGATTTTGTGGTGGTGACATTTAGCATTGATCCCGACGAATATCCAGAATTGGCAGCGGCAAAAAAGGTGAATTACGTCGATGGATACGGTCGAGAAGGTGGAGAAAATGGATGGCATTTTCTCACTGGACACCCGGCATCAATAGACGCATTGACCAGGGCCATTGGATATCGCTACATATACGATCCCGAAACAGACGAATACGTTCACGCCAGCGGGATTGCCATTTTGACTCCCAATGGGAAAATCGCCCGGTATCTGTTTGGGGTCGAATTTGCGCCGCGGGATTTGCAACTGGGGCTTTTGGAAGCCGCACAAGATCAGATCAGCTCTCCGATTGATGCGATTTTGCTCTATTGCTTTCAGTACAATCCGTTGACTGGCAAATATACACTGGCAATTTATCGGTTGGTTCGCATTGCTGGTGTAATTACTGTAATTTGTATCTTATCATTTATTTTTATTATGGTGCGCCGAGAGCGGTCACCATTGCAGGCAAATTAACGCTTCAAAAAAAGTCCATCGGACCTCTAACTTTTGAGTTGGCACATGCAGACTGATTTTCCTCTTTTTCCAGATCAAGCTTCGAGTTTTGCCTTTCAAGTTGACGCGCTTTACTTTGGCATTTTGGCACTGTGCGTATTTTTCGCGCTCATAGTTGTCATTTTGGTAGTTATTTTTGCGATTAAGTATCAGCGCAAATCGGACGACGAAGTGCCGCGACAAATTGCGGGACATCTCGGCCTCGAAATATTTTGGACCGCCGTTCCGGCGGTGCTCGCACTGGGTGTATTTGTGTGGGCAACCGTCTTATACTTCCATCTAATTACACCCCCGCCAAACGCCATGGAAATATATGTGGTGGGCAAACAGTGGATGTGGAAATTGCAACATCCAGAAGGCAAAAAGGAGATTAACGAATTACACGTGCCACTGGGTGAATCGGTACGCCTGACCATGACAGCGGAAGATGTGTTGCACAGTTTTTATATTCCCGCTTTTCGCGTCAAAAAGGATGTGGTGCCCGGGCGATATACCAATTTGTGGTTTAAAGCGACGCAGGTCGGTTCGTATCATCTGTTTTGCGCCGAATTTTGCGGTACCGAGCACTCGCGTATGATTGGCACAGTACACGTCCTGGAACCTCAAGATTACGAAGCCTGGTTGACTGGCGGAACTGCGAATGAGCCAATGGAAGTAGCCGGAGAAAGATTATTTGAACAATACGCCTGTCATACCTGCCACAAGATGGACGGGACGGGACGAGGGCCATCTCTGTCGGGTCTTTTTGGCAAAACAGTGGCTCTGGAAGGCGGCGGTACTGCATTGGTTGACGAAGCCTATATTCGAGAATCGATTCTGAACCCTTCCGCCAAGATCATGGCCGGATACAAACCCATTATGCCAACTTTCAAAGGTCAGATCAGCGAAGAAGGGATCATTCAAATAATCGCCTATATCAAATCCCTGAAAGCCCCCGAACTCACGAGTATGGAGTGATGCGCTATGGCAATCACCGAGCAAGATGTTCAAGCGTCTGAAGATGCGCCGAGCGTCAATTATCTGAATAACGGTTATGGCTTGAAGTCCTGGTTGTTGACCAGAGACCACAAGCGCATTGCCGTTTTGTACATTATTTCAATTTCCATCTTTTTTGCCCTGGGTGGGTTATTTGCCAGTCTGGTTCGCTTTGAACTGATGACCCCCGAAGGCGATTTGATGTCTTCAGATACTTATAACAAAGTTTTCTCAATGCACGGCATCATCATGGTCTTTTTCTTTCTGGTGCCATCTATCCCCGCAACCATTGGCAACTTTTTAGTCCCCATAATGGTCGGCGCAAAAGACCTGGCTTTTCCGCGCGTCAATCTTTTGAGCTGGTATGTTTATGTGGTTGCAGGTATTTTGGGAACAATTGCCGTGGTCGGAGGCGGCGTTGATACGGGTTGGACTTTTTATACGCCGTATAGTAGCACCTATTCAAACTCAAATGTGATTCTGGCCGCTATGGCCGCTTTTATGGCGGGTTTCTCGTCCATTCTGACGGGCCTCAACTTTGTGGTGACAATCCACACCATGCGCGCGCCGGGGATGACCTGGTTCCGCCTGCCGCTATTTGTCTGGTCGCATTATGCCACCAGCTTGATTATGCTATTGGGCACACCCGTTATCGCAATTACGCTGGTGTTGCTAATGCTCGAGCGCGGATTTGGGTTCGGGTTTTTCGATCCGAATCTCGGTGGTGATCCCGTTTTGTTCCAGCATTTGTTCTGGTTCTATTCGCATCCAGCCGTTTATATCATGATCTTGCCTTCAATGGGCGTGATGAGCGAAATGGTCGCCGCTGTTGCGCGCAAGCGCGTCTTTGGATATGAATTTGTCGCGTTCTCAAGTGTAGCCATTGCAATTTTGGGATTCCTGGTATGGGGCCACCACATGTTTGTGAGCAGCCAATCGACTTATGCCGGCATGGTATTCTCCATTATCACATTTCTGGTAGCAGTGCCCTCTGCGATCAAAACATTCAACTGGACAGCGACCTTATACAAAGGGTCAATTATATATGATACTTCAATGTTTTACGTGTATGGGTATCTGGGCTTATTTTTAGTCGGTGGTTTGACCGGACTGTTTTTGTCGAGTATGGGCCTGGATATTCACCTGCACGACACGTATTTTGTGGTGGCGCACTTCCATTATATTATGGTTGGCGGTCAGGTGATGGGATATCTGGGGGGCATGCACTTCTGGTGGCCCAAAATTACGGGTAAAATGTTTCCCGATATTTGGGGACGCGTATCAGCCCTGCTGGTATTTCTCGGTTTTAATCTGACGTTTTTCCCGCAGTTCATTCTGGGGTATATGGGCATGCCGAGGCGTTATCACGTCTATCCCGACGAATTTCAGGTCTTGAATGTGGCATCGTCTATGGGTGCGTCAATTCTGGCTCTGGGGTATGTGGTTCCCGGCGCGTATTTGACCTGGTCGATCTTTAAGGGCCCAAAAGCACCTGATAACCCCTGGGGCGCCAAAGGACTGGAGTGGGAAACGACCTCCCCACCGCCCACATTTAATTTTGAAGAAACGCCTGTCGTGACAGAAGAAGCCTATGAGTACGGACCGATTGAGGAGCACTAATGGCCGATCACGCATTACATCACGATCACCCGCACGGACTGGCCCACCAGTTCGAAGATATGCCGCAGCAGAAGGAATCCGCCGTCATTGGCATGTGGAGCTTCCTGATTACAGAAATTTTGTTTTTTGGAGGCTTTTTTGCGACGTATCTAATCTACCGATCCTATTATCCCGAGGCATTTTTTGAAGGCAGTAGTCACCTGGATATTCCTCTGGGAGCATTTAATACCATAGTATTGATTGTCAGCAGCCTGACAATGGCGATGGCTGTACACAAGTCGCACGAAGGCAATAAAAGAGGGATATTGGTCTATCTGACTCTGACTGGTATCTTAGGTCTTACCTTTTTGGTGGTCAAATATTTTGAATACTCCGCAAAGATCGAGTACGGTTTGGTCCCCGGCCTGGTATGGCATCCGCACGGTGAAAACTCGCCCCAACTGGCTCTCTTCTATTCTCTGTATTTCGGAATGACCGGAATGCATGCCCTGCATATGATTATTGGTATTGGCCTGTTGATCTGGGTATTTGTTAAAACTGCACAGGGGACGTACACGGCAGAATACAATGCCCCTGTTGAAATTTTTGGCCTGTATTGGCACTTTGTCGATATTGTCTGGATTTTCCTATTTCCATTGCTCTACCTTCTGGGCACACAGGGGGGAGGACACTGATGGCTGATGATCACCACGGCCCGACTGTACGCATTTATCTGGCGGTATTTGCCTCCCTGATGTTTTTAACCGCGTTAACGGTTTGGGTGGCATTCCAGGATCTGGGCATGTTTAACGACGTGGTAGCACTCGGTATCGCATGCACAAAAGCCACGATTGTGATTCTGTTTTTTATGCACGTCAAATACGCCAGCCGACTGACCTGGTTGCTCGCGGGTGCAGGCATCCTGTTTTTGCTGATCCTATTTGCCTTTGCAATGGCAGATTACGTCAGTCGCGGTTGGTTGGGCATGCCAGCGAGCCACTATTTGCAGTAACAAGATGAACAAAAAAAGAGAGCGGAGAAATCTACTGGATTTCTCCGCTTTTTTTATAGAAAGACCAATAACATGTCCGGTTTTGGATACACCGCAGCGCAGCTTTGTGACAATCTAAAAACCCTTGGTGTCGAAATCGGCGATACACTCTTCGTCCATTCATCATTCAAGAGCCTGGGTATGGTCCATGGTGGAGCGGAAACAGTGATCGCCGCGCTTGAGAACGCACTGGGTACCAATGGCTTACTCTTGATGCCATCGTTCAATCTGATCGGCGACCGAGAACAGCGGACGGGGTCCTGGGACCTGAAAAAAACAGAATCCTCAGTCGGCTGGTTGACCGAGTATTTCAGATTGATGCCGAGGACACACAGATCCGATCACTACTCCCACTCCGTGGCAGCACGCGGACAAGGCGCAAAAAATTTCGTTGCGGATCATCTATCAGAGGAAGGCATGGCATCTCCCTGGGACCGTTCACCCTGGGGCAAGACGTACGGCACAAATTCCCCCATGATCCGAGCCTACGAACAGAACGGCAAAATCCTGATGCTCGGCGTTGACTACCACTCATCCACGTATATCCACGTCGTAGAAGTGATGTTCTGGAATGATCGCCTGAAAGAGAACCCCGATGCCGAATTCATCTGGCTCGATCGGATCCGACTCGGTGAAGTCTGGGATCGTTCGGGCATTTTAGAGACCGGCAAGGTTGGGGACGCCTCGTGTCGCCTGTTCCAAATTCGCGCGTATGTTGATCAGTTGCTCGATATTGTCCGAAATGACCCCGATTCATACGACCGCGTCAAACTGGATCAAAGATCGACATAGGCTTGTTATTACAGCGGTGGTGTATGCATGCGGTGGCCCTGGCCCATAAAAAAGAAAATATCCAGAACAAAAGAAACCAGAACACCCAGCGTATAGCCCATGAGGACGCCAAAAATAAAAACACGAGAGCGGTTAAAAAGCTCAATACCGCCGACTTTGAGCACAATTATTTTCATCAGCCAGGCGATAAATACCGAAAAAAAGGACGCGCGGGTGGGATACTGGAGGGAAACTGTAAATCCCACTGGGTGCAGAGGCCACCAGGGAAACCGCTGGTTCAGAAAAATCAACAGCAGGGTCATCGCCGCGCCAAAGGTTCCGAAGCCCAGGTCCCACCATTGCCGTTCTGTATCTGGACGCCCTTTGATATCCGAAACAGTATAATTGAAAAAGGCCCGGTTGCCCCGCGTATAACTGTAGTCTCCAAAATTCTCAGCTCCCGGCCCGTAATAACCCAGAATAAGGGTGGTGATCACAAAGGCGAGGATTGAGAGGATTCCGCCAATGAGAATTGCGCCACCCAGTCGGCGCCTTTGAGGATCGGTGTGGTCGCCTGATCTGGCGGCATTGGCCGCACCTGGCATGGCAAATCCCTTTGCGTTGCCGTAAAGCGTACCCATCTGGTTCAGAGCCGCAATCGTCGTATCATCCATATTCCAGATACCGATCAATCCTTTGACGGGTCCGGTAGGTCCTGACCCCCGTAAAGACACCAACCCGCTGAGCGCCACGATCTTGGCCATCCCCAAATAGAGAATCAAAGAAAAAAACATAAATGCCGCGGCCACCCCCGGATTCATCTGGGTTTTGCAGAGCCAAAAAAAAATGAAAAGGCTGGCAAGGATGAAACCGAAGGTTGCTGTGCGATAGGAGAGCAATTCGGTCGAATCATCTACCTCGGGGTCTTTTCCAATTGCTTTGCGCCAGACATTGCGGATGTGCCCGCGTGCGATCCAGAGGCTCCACAGTACAAAAACCATCAGGCCGTAATTGTTCTGAGAGATCACCCCCGAACCATAGCCTCTTGGACCAAACCCGATACGGTTGGAAATGCCTGCCTGCAACATGCCCAAAATGTGGAAAAACCACATCGACAGGAGAATTTCCAGGGTAGTGAAATAGGCGAAACAAATGACGTAGAAATCGAACTGGAGAAAGAAAGGCATAAATCCACGTCCGATGGGGAGCAGTGTTCTAATATTGAGAAATGCGAATGTGGGAAGGCCTGGAAAGAAGTGGCCTGCTGTATTCCAAAAAAGCATGATTGCCGGAATTGCAAACCCGATCCAGAAAAGGGGCAGGCCAAAAAATTGGGGCAGATTTCGTCTGGGACCGGGATTCTCTACCAGCATCAGTGAAAGCTCGACAAAGGGAAATGCCAAACGCTCGCTTTCCGACCACTGTTTTCTCAAAATGACTGAGAGACAAAAACAGGCCAGCATGATCGCGATGAGCAGACTGAACCACCAGAAGAGCGGACCAACCCATATCTCCCAGGGCAAAGGCGTACCGGGAACCAGCCCGCGATAGAACATCCCAACGCCATCTCCGGCATTGCTGGGGAACAACCAGCGCTGCAGGTTGGGCAGTGTGTAGGTAGGCCATTCATTTTCCGGAGAAGCGTAGTAATCCGGAGCCGAAATAACGGCTACAAATCTCTGGGCCAGAGTGGGTACTGTTGTGCCGAGAAATCCAATGGCGAGCACGGCAGCCATATCCCGCCGCGTCAAAGCGAAGCGGGGAAACCGCCTTCGAACGAGGGGATTGTAGAGATAGCCCAGGAGCAGAAGCCCTACCAGCAAGGCAAAGGGCATTTGGCTGTGCGTGAATGAGGAAGAGTGGATCAAGTAACGGGAGACAGGGTCGAAGCCATTGATGCAAAATGTGAGCACTACCCCCAGGACAATAGCGCCCGGGCGCACCGACGACTCTTGCTCTCTCGCCGACAAATGGTGTGCTTGTAAAGGATTGCTCATTGTTTGCACACAGGGTAAGAAGTCATAAAAAATGGCCCCCAGCGAAAACTGAGGGCCTCCGTATTCGACGCGTTCAGCCTATTCCTGGTGAAGTGTAGGCGAACGTCTCGGCGCAGAAAATTGCTCTTCGGTAAGCGGGACGGCCTGCTTCTGATAGACCTGCACCCGATAGGAGCCATTGTCCGCTACAAACATCAGTCCATCTCCATTGACAGCTACCCCTCCCGGACGTCGAAAGTACTTTTGCGGCTCGAGGTCTGCCATATCCCTCAGGCGATTTGGACCGGCATTTGTCATCATATATTCAATTGCGACCGTTGACAGGGTTGCATCCCCCAAGAATTTCTGCACGTACCTCGACTCGGAATTGAACAATTGTACCCGATCATTTCCCGAGTCCGCAACATAAATATCGCCGTGCTCATCTACGGCCACATCCGTCGGTCTATTTAGCTCGCCATTTCCGCTACCCGACTTCCCAAACGCGAAGATAAACTCTCCGTCAGCAGTGAACTTCTGAATTCTGTCATTTCGCCAATCTGCGGCATAAACATCGCCCAGTTCATCCACTGTAAGCCCCCAGGGCATGTTAAACTCGCCCTCCCCATCGCCAAATCTGCCCCATTTTGAGATAAATTCACCATCTTTGGTAAACTTCTGGACTCTGTGGTTCAGGCTGTCAGCAACATAGATATTCTCTTCTGCATCGAAGGCGATACCCGCCGGACCGTTCAGTTGTCCATCTCCGTCGCCGTACTCACCCCATTTCTCCAACTCTTTGCCATCTTTGTCAAAGGACAAAATACAATGCACGGCCTCGTCGGAGACATAGAGATTCTCCTCGCTATCGGCAATAATTGCAACCGCCCACGTAAGCCCACGGCCAACGGCACCCAGATCTTTGTCATCAATATGGTACTTCCTGATCGTCGATGCATCTCTATTCCGACACAATATGTAGAGACAGCCTTCCTCGCCCAGGGCAATATCAATCGGAAAATTCGTCAGCCGCCTCATACCCAGAGTCTTGTAAAATGGGAACCCTGCCCGCAACAGGCCATAAGGTCTGCCCATAATTCACCTCCCTTTTTCAAAATACACAACGAATAGACGAATAGACGAACCCCACCCAACCACCCCTACCCACTACAAGCTTCGCTGATTCGTTGATTCGTTGATTCGTTGATTCGTGATCACACGGCCTCTTTGAAAGGCTGGATCTGTTCAAATGTCCCATCCACAATCGGAGTGGCATCCATTCCCATCCATTGCTCCAAGAGCGTTGCGTATATGCCGCGGAAGTCAATTGTATGCTCAAGGTCTTCGCCGTTGGCCCATCGAGAGGGATCAAGAGAGGGATATTCTGCGTATAACCCGCCATTCACACCATCACCGATGATAAATGCACCGCCACCTGTGCCGTGGTCAGTGCCACTGGCATTATCCCTCATGCGTCGTCCAAACTCTGAGAAAACGAGCATAACTATCTCTTCAGAAGCATTGTGGTGTCGCAAATCCCGGAAGAAATCGCGGATTGCTTCCGACAACTCTGTCAGCAACTTGGGATGTGACGGCATTTCATTTGCATGGTGGTCATAGCCCCCGTGCTGTGTGTAAAAGATCCTTGTGCCGAGACCGGCAAGGTGAACGCGCGCGACATCCCTCAGTGCCTTCGCAATCGAATTGCTTCCGTACTCCACGTCGGACTGATACATTGCCGGAGCCTTCTTCAACTCATCGGAACCTCTGATGACATCCAGACCCGTCTGCGAAAGATAATCCATCACCACACCCGTGCCAATCGCGGGTTCGTACATAGTCTTGAATATCTCAATAGCCTGCATTCGCTTTGGGTCTTCTTTGATGCTGGTCATCAATCCGTAATTGTCGAGATCGTCAACAGATGTCACGGGAACGCCAGAAACGGCCAACGCTCGAGAAAGTCCTTTTCCAAAGTTAATGCCCGTCAGGACATTTTCCCCCTTCGGATCCAGATCCCGAACCACTCTACCCAGCCAGCCTTCAGTGCCGATATCTATGGGTTCACAGGTATGCCAGACATCCATAGCCCTGAAATGCGACCTGCTCGAGTTGGGATACCCGATACCCTGCACAATCGCCACATCACCCTGCTCAAACATCTCCTTCAGGGGCACCGTATTGGGATGCCAGGCCAGAGTGTCGTTCATCGGCAAAACCTCATCCTGACGAAGCCCCACAATGGGCCGGCAATCGTGGTATATGCCGTTGGTATAAGGGATAATAGTATTCATGAAGTCATTGCCGCCCTTCAATTCAACAATGACGAGGATTGGGTCTTTAGAAGCCATTTTATTCCTCCTTTCAGAACGCTACGCAAATTGATATTCTCTCGAAGCGACAATGAGTTGCAGCATCTGTATTACGCGATCCGTACTCTCCTCAGATCCGTTGTCCGCGGATAGATCGAGATCGCCACCTGATTCCGCAAATTTGCTCAAAGATTCGCGGGTCGTATCACTCACGGTCATAGGACCTGCGAGATCCAGACATTTCTCCACGAACTCATCAGGAGCGAGTGCCCGCCCCTCGGCTTTGAGCCGATCAATGATTCCACGTATGCCAGGCTTGGACGCATCACTTACCTCGCGAACGGCAAAATTCACGCGCTCGGTCAGTGTGCCGCCATCAATCCATTCCCTACCGGTATGCCAGCCTTCCACAGTCGGAGGATCCAGCAATTTCTGCCCCATTAACGTGGTAGCACCCGAATATCTTCCCATACCCGGATCGGGACGTTGATAAGTGCCGATCAGCTTCAGGATGCCCGTGACGAGTTCGGTAGGACTTTTCACCTTTTTCCCTCGCGCGTCCTTGAAGAAGTCGGAGTTAAAGAGCGTTCTCAGGATGTGGCGCATATCGCCTTTCGACTCCATGAAAGCGTTTGACAGGATTTCAATCGCATCGGGATCCTGCGGCGGGGTCACATGCCAGGATGGAACCTGCGGCTCGTCCGTGACAAAAAAGTTATAGAGATGTCTGGATATGAATTTGGCACAGGCGGGTTGTTCGACTATGATGTCGATAATATCATCGCCATTGAAATTGCCCGTATGCCCCAAAAACGTCTTCTCGCCATCGTCGTGGTCTTCTTCGAGGAAAACGAACTTCGCATCGTAATAACCTTGCGGATACAGGGGCGGCGGCTGCGCAAATGTCCATCCCGTAAAGGCGCGGGCACAATTCTTAATATCGTCTTCTGTATAATTGCCAACGCCCATCGAGAAGAGTTCCAACAGCTCCCTGCCGTAGTTCTCATTAGGCTCGCCCTTGCGGTTTTCATTGTTATCCAGCCAGAAGATCATGGCCGGATCTTTGGACAGCTCGATCAAAATTTCCCGCATATTTGAAAGCCCCACGCGCCGGAAGGTATCGATCTGGCGAGCAGAGGCGAGGAGGTGCTGATTCTTTCCCACCCCGGTGGCGAATACGTGATGCCAGAAAAGAGCCATCTTTTCTTCGAGTGGGCGCTTGCTGCGGATCATTCGATACATCCATTTCTCCACATATCCCGCTTCAAAACTGCCAAAATAGCGGCTTAAAATATCCTCATCAACCGGATCACAGCGCTCCGGCTCGACCAGATCTTCCACGACGTTTTCATAGCCCCTTTCGGCATAGTCCTCCAATTCTGTTCTCGTGGCCCCAAACCCGGCTCGACGCATCAGGTGGGCCATTAACGCAATATCGGTGTTCGACATTATTTCCCCCTTTGCTGAAATACCTCATTGGTTGCGCTTGCTCTGTCCCTATCGCCAGAATAACAAGACGATGTTTTTCAACAATTTATCTTAAAT
>VXRD01000171.1:0-30260 GCA_009838845.1 Gemmatimonadota bacterium
CGCTAATTCTCTTATTCGTTGATTCGCTGATTCGCACCCTTTCATTCAGGAGAAAAAATGAAGCGTCTTTTTGCAGTATTCATTGCCACTGGCTTATTGGGTTGCCAGACTCAGGAAAAACCCCAATTTGTAGAAGTCAACCTCGAGGACAAGCAACACAAGCTGAGTTATGCACTCGGCTTAAATCTGTCTGAGCAATTGAAAAAGCAGCAGGGCATGGCAATTGATCTGGATGTATTTGTACAGGGATTCAAAGATGGTTATAGCGGGGAATCCCCCCTGCTTTCCTCAGACGAAGCACTAAAAACTCTAATCGAGATACAGGAAGAACAAAGGGCACAACAACTTGCGGAGAAAAACAAAATGGCAGCAGAAAACAAAAAAGCCGGCGAGGCTTTCCTCGCGGAAAACAGGAAAAAAGAAGGCGTGATGACATTGGACAGCGGCTTGCAATACAAAGTGATCAAAGCCGGTGATGGACCGAAACCCAAAAAAACCGACTCAGTAGTATGCCACTATCGCGGAACATTGCTTGACGGCACGGAATTTGACAGTTCTTACAGCCGCGGAGAACCAGCGCAATTTCGCGTCGATCAACTCATTCCCGGCTGGACAGAAGCCCTGCAACTCATGCCCACGGGATCGAAATGGGAACTCTATATTCCATCCTATCTGGCTTATGGCGCGCGGCAAGCCGGGCAAATTAGCCCCAATTCAACGCTTGTATTCGAATTGGAATTGCTCGAGATCAAGTAGCGGGAATTGGTTTTGAAGCTGGACATCCTGTATCGCGACAATGACCTGGTCGCCATTCAAAAACCGTGTGGCTGGTTTGTACACCAGACCCACCTGGACCGGTCGGCCATGTGTTGCATGCCCGTATTGCGAAATCAACTCGGGCAGTGGGTTTATCCGGTTCACCGCCTGGACCGCGGGACATCGGGCGTTGTGCTATTCGCACTTCACCCTGAAATTGCACGTACATTGGGTGCTGCATTTTCAGCGCGACAAATAAAAAAAGAATACCTATCCGTAGTGCGCGGGTACTTGCCAGACAAAGGGCGGATACACCATGCCTATCGCCCGCCCAACACATCGTCGCCCGTCGAAGCCATCACCGATTTCCACTGCAAAGGCACTGTTGAACTACCCTACCCCGTGGGGCGATATGAAACCGCGCGGTATTCGCTCATGCGCGCAATGCCAGTAACAGGTCGGCAACATCAGATCCGCCGCCACTGTGCGCATCTGCGCCACCCAATCATCGGCGATGTGCGCTATGGCGACCGCCATCACAATCAATTTTTTCAATCCCATTTTGAAATTAGCCGATTGCTACTAATGGCTACCCGCATCGGTTTTGCACACCCCACATCGGGAACATGGACCGAAATCTCCGCGCCAATTCCCGGCCCAATTCAGCGCTTATGCCAGCAATTTGGCTGGGAATCTGATCTGGAGGACAAATTATGAATGTACTGATAACAGGAGCCGAGAGCCGTTTGGGACAGGCCATCGCCAGAGAATTGGCACCGGATAACCGGTTGCGACTCTGGGGAACGGGCGATCCGCCTTCTGAACTGGATGAAAACATCACCTATTTTGAAGGCGACATGCGCGACCCGGACGTAGCGTGGCGTGCCGTTCGAAACATGCAGGCTATTATCCACACAGGTGAGCCACCACCCAATCTGCCCGAGGACGACCTCGCCTGCGAACAAGAATTACTCGATCTGGCAACCCGGGGCACCCATGTCCTATTCAAAGCTGGTATAGATGCCGGTATAAAGCGTTTTGCATACGGAAGCACACTCCAAATATTCGAATCCTACCCCGATGATGTATATATCAGCGAAATGTGGCGACCTATGCCATCGACAGACAAATTTCAGCTCACGCGCTATCTCGGCGAAATGACAGCGCGCGAATTTGCGCGCGATTTTCCCGTAGCCGTCACAGTATTGCGCCTGGGCAAGCTAATAGCAGAAGAAGACGCTTCCACTCAAGAGCCAGACCTCATGTGGGTCGATTATCGCGATGCAGCGCGGGCATTTCGCCTATCTCTCAATCGCGATGCACAGTCCGAACTGAAGTGGAACCGGCGATTTGCCCTCCATCACATTTGTGCAGACATTCCGAATCCAAAATATCTGGTCGGCCAAATTAGTGGACCTCTGTTGCGAGGATTTCAACCGCAACACAATTTTGAAGCCATCTGGCGTGGAGGTGACGCGTGAAAAAAGTACTTTTGCTGGGCGCTTCGGGACTAATTGCCCCCAATATCATACCGGATATGGAATCGCATTGCGATTTCACATTGGCCGATATAAAGCCCTATCCCGATGGCAGACCTATCGAACATGTGGATATGCGCGAGTACGACCAGGTGCGCGATGCCATGCGGGGCACGGACGCAGTGATGAATTTCACGGTGAATCGTCCCGATCCCATCTTGAGCTTTCACGTCAGTACACTGGGCGCACTGCATGTCATGAAAGCCGCCGCCGAATTGGGCATCAAAAAAGTGGTACACACGGGACCGCAACTGGTGCGAAATTACTACGATCAGGATTTTGAAATCACCGATGTCCCCCGCGCCCCCGGCACCGGGTATTACGGCATAACCAAAATGCTCAGCTACGAAATTTGTCGCACATATGCGAGAATTTACGATATACAGACAATTTGTTTTGTATTCAACGGTCTGGGTCCAGAGCCGAGTGAGCCGATCAAAGGCGAAGACTTCCCCCCATTTCGCATATTCTGGAAAGACCTGGCCCATGCGTGTTGTCTCGCACTGGACATCGAATCCGTACCGGATAATTATCAGGAATTCAACATGGTGAGTATGACAGCGCACCAGAAATACACCCTGGAAAAAGCACAACGCATTTTGGGCTACAAACCGGCTGAACGCTGGGAAAATTATTACAAACGCGAGGTGTGATAAAGCTATGTCGTCTTCCAAAACAATTTTCCAAAAAAACCGCAAAGTCATCCCCGGCGGCGTAGTATCAGTCAACCGCGCTGTCGCGCCGGAAATTGCCTTTGTGCGCGGACAGGGCAGCCATGTGTGGGATGCAGACGGCAATGAGTACATCGACTATCACGCGGCATTCGCGCCATTTATTCTCGGACACAACGATCCGGATGTAAACGCGGCAGTGGCAAAAGTAATTGCCGAAGGCACAACACTGATGGGATCGGGTACCAATCCCTGGGAAGGGCATTGCGCCGCATTAATTGTAAAACACGTACCCTCCGTCGAAAAAGTCATGCTCACCAATACGGGATCGGAAGCCACCTATCACGCCATTCGGATCGCGCGGGCGCACACGGGGCGCAATGGCGTCATCGTAATGCAGGGAGGATACAACGGCTGGCACAACGACGTGGCACTGAATGTAATGACGCCAATAGACGCAATCGGACCGCGGGTCTCCCCGGGTGAATACAAAAAAATACCGCTCTCTGCTGGCGTACCCAATAGCGCGTTAGACGATATACATGTAGTAAATTTTAACGACCTCAACTCAGTGCGCTGGGCAATGGATCAGTACGATATCGCCGCGTTAATTCTCGAGCCAATATTACAAAATATCGGCATCGTACACCCACAAGCGGGCTATTTACAGGGACTGCGCGATTTGTGCGATGCGCGAGGGGTTGTGCTGATATTCGACGAAGTAAAAACGGGATTTCGCCACGCGATGGGAGGCTATCAAAGCATATGTGGCCTCATGCCGGACCTGTCCGTATTTGGCAAAGCAATAGCCAATGGCTATCCCATTGGCGCGATTGGCGGACGGGCATCGCTCATGGATTATTTTGTCCACAAAGAGCCCGCAAAGCGCGTGTTAATCGCCGGAACTTACAACGCCCATCCCATATCATGCGCGGGCGCCATTGCCACAATGGAAAAACTCGCATCGGCAGATTTTAAACAACTTTACGCAATGGGCGAACAGTTAGAGACGGAATTGACCGCATTATTCAAAGAAGCCGGCATAGAAGTATCCATTGCCCGACAGGGATCGGCTTTTTGCGTTTATTTTATGGACCACGCGCCCGTTGATTGGCACGATATTGCCGAACACCACGATTTCGCGCTTGACGAACAGTATCGTCGCGCATTGATTGAAAAGGGCATCTATCACTTTCCACTGGCAACCAAGCAAGGCAGTATTTCGTTTGCACATTCACAATCGGATATAGATAAAACGCTCTCGAAAACGCGAGACGTTCTTCAATCACTTTGAGGAGGAGTATATGGGAAGTCCAGCAAAAAAGGCAATTGTCATAGGGATGGATGGGGCGAGCATGGAAATTGTGAAAAACCTGGCCGACTGGGGGCACATGCCCAATATCGCAAAACTTATGGAACGCGGGGCATGGCGCCCCATGATTGGCGTGTTTCCCACCCTCACGCCGCCGGGATGGACGGCTATAGCCACGGGATCGTGGCCCGGCAATCACGAAGTAATGGATTTTAACATCCGCGCCCTGGGCAAACGACTGGACCAGACCGTCTGGGGCATCAATACGGATCTGTCCAAATCCGAATACATCTGGAATACATTTGAGCACGCAGGTAAAATGCCGATTCTGGTCAAATGGGAAATGTCGTGGCCGCCCACCGTCACGACCGGAATCCAGGTAGAAGGCACGGGACCCGGTGTATCTAATCACCATCAGGTCGCGGGCTATCACTTATTTGTAGGAGGCAAGTGGGCACCGAGACGATTGGTCGTACAGCGCGACCCTGAAACACTGGACCCGAGCGCCCTGCAAACCGTATCGGAATTTGACCCCGTCACCCTCAAAGCGGCAGATGGATGGACAGCTCTACCCGACTCCGAAAAACCACCGCTCGAAGTCGAAATGGTGATCACGCCTCTGGCGCGCGGACGCGCGCCCATGAACCGGGGAAAAAAGGGCACACCCAAACCGTTCTACGGTTTGATCTATGCGACAACCGCAAAGGGATACGATCGCATATCCGTCTGTAGCACGCGAGACGGAGATTCAAAAGTGTGTGACCTCGGCGTGGGCGAATGGAGCGATTGGTGGCTCGACACATTTGAAATAGACGGCGAACAGGTAAGCGGCTACGTACAGATGAAATTGATCGCACTGACCGAAAATGCCGATATGTTCGAGCTATTCGTACCGCAAATCTGGCCGCCTGACGACTATACCAAACCGGCGTCAATCGCGCGGGAAATAGACGAAAACGTCGGTAATTTCTTGCAAAACCCCGGCCGCGATGCCCTGGGCGTAATTGACGATGACACGTATTTTGAATTGCTGGAGTTCCACCACCAGCGACTGGCCGATGTGGCGCAATACCTGACGGAATCTCGCTCGTGGGATCTACTGATGATTGAAACGCACGCTTCGGATTATACGAGCCACTTCTTCCTCGGACAGGCCGATCCCACCAGCGGTGCCGAGCAATCGGTTCTCGAGCGGTCGCGCGAAGGCGTCTTCCGCACCTATCAGTCAATTGATCGCATGATCGGGCGCATCGTTGACGATATTGCCGACGACGATACCGTCGTCGCAGTGGTAGCCGATCACGGCGGCACATCCAATCAATTCCCCGCAGTCAACATCCGCAAAGTCCTCACAGAAACGGGATTTGTGAAATACCACGAAAATGGACAAATCGACTGGAGCAAAACGCGCGCATGCGACGTGGGATTGGTGCATATCTTCATCAATCTGGAAGGACGCGAACCCGACGGAATCGTTTCTCAAGAGGATTACGAAACCGTGCGCCGAGAGCTAATCGCCGCGCTGATGGAATACAAAGACGAAGCCACCGGACGCCACCCCTTCGCGCTGGCTCTGAGCCGCGAAAATGCCGAAATGGTCAACTTGTGGAGCGACCTGGTCGGCGATGTGGTCTATGCACTGCATCCCGAATTTGACGGCGCGCACGGCAAGCAATTGCCCTCGGTGAGCTTTGGCATGGCCGGGCAGCATTCGACATTTGTGATTGCAGGCGCGGGGATTAAGCAGACCGGCATGCTCACAAAACAAGTGCGCTCAATCGATGTCGCCCCCACAATCTGTTATCTCACCGGAGTACCCATGCCGATGCAGGTCGAAGGCGGCGTGGTCTATGAAGCTCTCAAAGATCCCGATTGGCATATAAAATAATATGGCAGAAGCATCGACATATCGGGCAACAGAGGTTCAAAGCGGTCGCGCCGTAACACCCCGGGCCATTTTTGTAGCCATCGTGATCATCGTCGCAACCGTCTTGTGGGACGAGTGGATGGCCTACTACATGAGCGGCTCCAATATCAGCCGCAGCCATTTCCCCCTGGCGCTGCTCTTTCCATTCTTATCGCTGGCCGTATTGAACATCATCGCGCGCCGTGCCCTGCCCTCTCTCGTTCTCACACCACCGGAATTGCGCGTGGTTTTGGGGATGGGGCTCGTCGCCGCGATTGTGCCTTATGACGGCGTTACCGGGCACCTCATCGGTGTCTTAGCCGGGGTGTACTATTTTGCAACGCCAGAAAACGGATGGAATTTTTATCTCCATCACAATATCCCAACCTGGCTGGCACCGCAAAATGATACGGGCGCGATGAACTGGTTTTACGAGGGCACGCCCGCAGGCCATGTCCCCGCACTCGGCGCGTGGGTAACCCCGCTTTTCTGGTGGACCTGCTTCCTCGGCGCAGTCGCATTTGCCGTCTTTTGTGTGGTCGTCATGTTGCGCCGACAGTGGGTAGATCACGAACGCTTGACCTATCCCATCGTGGAAGTGGGCACCCTATTGACCGAGACTCAGCAAGGGGGCAAGCTATCTCAGGTTTTTTCGTCGCCGCTGTTCTGGATCGCGTTTGGACTTGTGATGCTGCTGAAAGTCTGGAACATCGGGTCGTACTTCACACCGATTTTTCCGCACATTCCGTTTGAAGGCGGACAGTTTCGGTTCTATCCCGACTTTCCTTTTTTAATTCGCAGAGTCAGTTTTTACGCAATAGGCTTCGGTTATTTTGCGCGATTGGACGTGCTGTTCAGCGTTTGGGTATGGGTCCTTTTATCTGGCTTTGAGGTCTTTTTATTCAACAAATTTGGGTACACACCCGGCGCAGCAGACCGCCAGTGGCAAAGTCCTGCCCTGGGTTGGCAAAGCGGTGGCGCACTCATTTTTCTCGCAATCTGGAGCCTGTGGATGGGCCGCGCACACCTCACAGATGTCTGGCGAAAAGCCGTGCAACCAGATTGCGAAGTCGATGACAGCGACGAATTGCTATCGTATCGCACGGCTGTAATCGGCCTGATCGTCTCCCTGTTATTTGTCGCTACCTGGTTATACGCCGCGGGCCTGGCACTATTCGTCATTCTCACATTTTTGCCAATTGCCCTATTGACATTTTTGGGACTCTCTCGCGTAGTTGCCGAACTCGGCCTCGTGTACGTGTACTATCAGGTACAGCCTTTTGACGCAGTATTGCAAATTTGGGGCACGCCGACAATCAACGGGCAAAGTGTCACAATCCTATCGTTTATGCGGATATTTAACAGCGCCGGCAAAGGCTATGTCATGCCCGCCATGACACAATCCGTCAAAGCCGTAGATCGCGTGGTAAAACCCAGACAAATTGCCCTGATGATCGGGATATCACTCATCCTGGGTTATATGGTTTCCGTCGCCAACACACTGTACCTGGGATATGCTTATGGCGCGTACAACCTGGGCAACATGGGGCTCAAAAACGCCGCGCCGGGCGCATTTAATAAAGCGATCAACTCCATCCGCAACCCAATACCAATGGGTGGCAAAGGCGGGTTGGCAATATGGGCTTTAATCGGTGCGGCAGCTATGGCCGCATTCACAATGGCGCGCTATTGGCTCCCCTGGTGGCCCCTGCACCCCATTGGCCTGGCCATACAAGGCAACTACGGCGTCACAAAGGTCTTCTTTTCAATTGTGATCGTCTGGGCAATCAAATCGCTGCTGATGAGAATAGGCGGCGTGGATCTCTACGAACGCGGCAAGCCCTTTTTTATCGGATTGATCGTCGCCCAGGCTTTGAGCACAGCCCTGGTCTTTGCCATCGATTGGGTGTGGTTCCCCGCACGCGGGCACAATGTACACAATTATTAAAAAGGAAACCCAATGATCGGAGTAGCAATTCAAGGCGCGGGAAATGTATCCACCGAACATATCAAAGCATACCAGAACAATCCCCATACCCGGGTGGTAGCCATTGGCAGTCGCACGTTGGAAAGCGCGAAAAAAAAGGCCACCGCCTGCGGTATAGATTGTGAACTATTCGATTCTTACGACCGCATGCTTGCCCATCCCGGCGTGGATCTGGTATCGATTTGCACCCCTCCTGATTTACACGCCGCAGAAACCATCGCAGCAGCCGAAGCTGGCAAACACATCCTGATCGAAAAACCAGTGGCCCTGAATCCAGACGAACTTCACGCCATGGATGCAGCGGTTCAAAAAGCCGGGGTAAAAACCGTCGTGAGCTTTGTCCTGAGATGGAACCCAATGGTCCTATCCATCAAACAAGTCATTGAAAAAGGATGGATCGGACAGCCACTTCTCGTACAGGCCGATTACTGGCACGGACCAACCCATCAGCGCCCAAAAAAATTTGAAAAACCCGGGTGGAATCCCATGACTGCCGGGGCTATTGTACACGGAGGCTGTCACGCAATGGACGCAGCGCGATATGTTCTAGATAATGACTCCATCGTTCAAGTATCCGGAGTATCCGCCCGCAATTCCAGCCATCCCGAAACATATCTCGCAACAACCGCAGCCGCGGTTCAATTCGAACGCGGCACCGCGGGAAAAATTTCCGGATCGACCGAATTTTTCATGCCCTATGTATTCAATCTGGAAGTATTTGGCGACGAAGGCATAATCCGAAACAATCGATTTTATACAAAACAAATCCCGGGACAACGCGACCTATCTGAAATACCAACCGTATTGCCAGACAGCGGCGCAGTATCGCACCATCCCTTCCAGGAAATGATCGACCATTTCATCGACTGTATCACAACCGACGTGGAATCCCACGATAATCTATCCGTAGCGGTCAACACCCACCTGGCCTGCTTTGCCGCTGAAGCATCAGCGCGGGATCGGGGCGTGCCCATTCACCTGAGATAGAAGGAGATGCACATGGCATCAGACCAAACGCTCAAAATAGGACTCGTCGGCTGTGGGGGATTGGGATCGCGTCACGCCGCCCATGTAGAGAGCATAGAAGGCGCAGAACTGGTGGCAGTCTGCGATCAGGACCGGACTTCAGCAACGGCTCTATCCGATAAACTCGCGTCCCAGCCCGCTATTTACGACAATCACCGAACCATGCTATCGGCGCAATCCCCAGACGCCGTACTGGTAGTAACACCCAATTTTGTACACAGCCCCATTACAGTTGATGCCGCCACAGCAGGCGCGCATGTCTTCTGCGAAAAACCAATGGCACTCACAGTTGAAGATTGCGACGCAATGATTGAAGCGGCTGATAACGCGGGTGTCTTTTTAATGATCGGGTATGTGCGGCGATTTCAAAATGCCTACCGCGAAATGAAACGATTGATCGCTGAAGGACAAATCGGCGAGATTCGCATGGCGCATACCGTGCGTTTGGGCACAGGAGCACCTGGAGGCGTAGCGGGATGGCAATTGGATCGGGAGAGATACGGCGGGCTTTTTTCAATGCACAGCCACGAACTGGATCAACTCACCTGGATGGCTGGCGATGTGCGCGCTGTTCAGGCTGTGATGAGATACGACGATGCGTCATATAACACCGTAGAGGAAAGTATCTTTATCAATTTGGAATTCAGTTCAGGCGCAATCGGGTCTTTGAGCAGCAGCCGAATTTATCCGGGCGGAAGCTATGAACTGGGCGTAGCTGGCACCGAAGGCTCAGTAAAAATTACCAGTGGCACAGGCGCACAACTCACACTCAACCGGGTGGGTGAAAAATCCGAACACATGACTTATGAGAGGAACAACGGATTGCTGGAAGAAATGACCTATTTTTTAAATTGTATCCGCACAGGAGAACAACCGCAATCCAGCGGCCACGACGGTCGGCGCACCATTGCGATTTCCCTCGCCGCCCACGAATCTGCGCGCACGGGCCAGAAAATAGAAGTACCGATAAGCTCGACAAAATGATTGCCGAATAGCTCAAAAAAGGGATTCAAGGCTCAAAAGATGGCAAAGTTCGATACCATCATCTAAGTCTTCCCAATAAATAGCAAAACCGCCCGGTTCTATTGACCAGTTGGCGCGTTGTTCGTCGGTTGCCCTGTATAACCAGTCCAGCCAATGAACATTGTCCAAACGCAGACTTATTTCGCGTCCATCGCTTAATGCGATATATAGAAGACCATTATCAAAACGGACGTTTGTTGCAATAACTGTTTTTTTATCTGGAGAAGTAAGCATCCCGAAAAATAGACTATTTGCAGTGGTGAATCAACCCCTGATTGTTCGTGGTCGAAAATGAAAATGAGAAAGCTGAGGTTTAAATGGCAAAATTAGAACAAGTACAGGCATTGACATTTGACTTATTTGGCACGATTTTGGATCTGGGCGGCAGTTTGACGCCATTTATCGACGAAATGCTTCGCAAAAAAGGATCCGACACCACAGCAGAACAATTCTGGCAGCAATGGCGTTATCGTCAACGCCTGGAACAATTTCAGGACACAATCATGATGCTCGGGCACGGAGGCTACCTGGAGACAGTGCGACGGGCATTTGTATATGTACTCGCCCTGAATAAAATTAAAATGTCAAAAGAGGAAGTACAGACATTCCTCGCCTGCTGGCAGGAATTATCGCCCTTTCCCGAAGTCAGAGCAGGACTGGAGAAATTGGCCACACGTTACAAACTCGTCGGACTATCCAATGGCGACCCCGCCTTTCTCGATCACCTGGCGAAAAACCGGATCCAGTGGGATTTTGACGACGTCATCTCCGTAACGACAATGGGCGCATTCAAGCCTCATCCCGCCGTGTATCGCCGCGCCGCGCAAATCCTCAGCCTGGAAGTAGGCGAATGCATGATGGTATCGGCCAACTCGTTTGATGTGGTAGGCGCCCGCGCCTGCGGTATGCGAGGTGCGTACGTAAACCGCTACAACTTGCCCTACGAAGACTCCCCGTATCGCGCAGATATAACAGTCGCCGATTTCACAGAATTGGCCGAAGCAATCGCATAAAAGGCCCAATATGGATAAAGACCTCAAAATCACCCTCGGCGTCGAAGAAGAATTCTTTCTCGTTGACCCCAACACCCGCGACCTCGTTGCCGATCCCGACCCGGGCATCCTCGCCGTTTGTGAAAAAAACAGCGGAGCGCACAAGGTCGTAACGGAATTTCTGCGCTCCCAAATAGAGACCAACACCCGCGTCTGCACATCAATAGCCGAAGTCCGCACAGCACTGATAGAGACCCGCCGGATAGTCATTGAGGGCGCTGCACAGTACGGTGCCGCATTGATAGCTGCCTCCACCCATCCCTTCGCGTCGTGGTCTGCACAGATGCCCACACCACAAAAGCGCTATGAGGAATTTGAGGTCACGTACCAGGAATCCGTGCGGCGGTTGCTCATCGGGGGCATGCATATCCACGCCAGCTTCGGCGACTCAGAAGAACGCATTCGCGTCATGACCGCACTTCGCCGGTACCTGCCCTTGCTCCACGCGCTATCTACCTCGTCGCCGTTCAGCGGCGGAAACCTCACCGGCTTCAAATCCTATCGCCTGAACATCTTCAGTGCCCTCCCGCGCACCGGCCTTCCCGGGCCCCTGTATTCTCAAGCCGAATACGAGCAACTCGTAGAAGACTACCAGCGCCTGAACTTCATCGGAGACGGCAGCGAACTGTGGTGGGACATTCGCCCCGGCAACGCTTATCCAACAGTGGAAATACGCATCTGCGACACCTGTTCGCGCGTTGAAGACGCAGTATGCATTGTCGCACTCTACGCATCCCTCATTCGCATGCTACTGCGACGGGCGCGGGCAGGCACCCTGCCTCCTGAGCCGCGCACCGAAATCATCGCCGAAAATCGCTGGCTTGCACAGCGCTACGGGGTATTTGCGTTCCTGGGTGATACGCGCGACGGCGGGCGCATGGACATCGACGACTACGCACGCGGACTAATTGAACAGTTAGACGAAGATGCCCGCGCACTCGGCTGCGAAGACGAATTACACCGCATATCCGAAATCATCCGCGACGGCAGCAGTGCGGACCGACAGGTTGACCACTTTCGCATCCGCCTCCTGGAAGGTGCCACCGAAATAGAGGCATTGCGCGCCGTCGTTGATCTGCTGATCGCCGAAACCCAAGAGGGAATTGACAAAGTCTGAGATAGAGGGCCCATGAAAAAAAACAAACCAAATGTATTATTCATTCTCGCAGACGATCTGGGCTGGCGCGATACGTCGTTATACGGCAGCGCATTTTGCAAAACCCCAAATATCGACGCCCTTGCCGAACGCGGCATGATGTTTACCAATGCGTACGCCGCCAACCCGTTGTGTTCCCCCACTCGCGCGAGCATCATGACGGGATTGTGGCCCGCGCGCGTTGGCATTACAACGCCGGGATGCCATCTGGACCACATTGTACTCGAATCCTTTTTGAGCGAAAAAGGACCGCCGCATAACAAAGCCCTGATCGCACAAAGCGTCACCCGCTTAAGCACGGAATACCAGACCCTATCCTCGGTATTTCGCGATGCGGGATACAAAACCGCGCACATTGGAAAATGGCACCTGGGCGCAGAGCCTTACAGCCCGTTTGAGCACGGATTCGACATCGACATCCCGCACACACCTGCCCCCAGCCCATTGGCCGATGGCTGGTTTGCGCCGTGGAAAGTCTATCCCAATAAGGGCGAACCGGGCGAGCACCTGGAAGATCGCATGGCACAAGAAGCCGTTGAATTTATTCGCGAAAACAAAGACACACCTTTTTATCTCCATTTCTGGCAATTTTCTGTACATTCCCCATGGCACGCCAAACAGGATGTAATAGAAAAATACGCGCAAAAAGTCGATATCGAAGATCCCCAGCACAATCCCGTCTATGCAGCCATGGTTGAAACAATGGACGACGCAGTAGGGCAATTAATGGGAACACTTGAAGAAGAAGGGATTTTAGACAATACCATCGTAATCTTCTTTTCGGACAATGGCGGAGTACACTGGAGCGCGACAGACAATGTCCATCCCGATTATATCGATGTACCTATCACGAGCAACGCGCCCCTGAGAGGCGGAAAGGCAAATACCTACGAAGGCGGCACCCGCGAACCGTTGATTGTCACGTGGCCCGGTCAGATTGAAGCGGGTATCCGCAACGATCAGGCAATCGTGCAAAGCATCGATTTCTTCCCCACACTGACCGAACTCTGCGGCCTCGAAGCACCTGCATCGGTTGACGGCATCAGTTTTGCCCGCGCGCTTCGCGGCGAAACCCTTGATCGAGACACCATCTTCTGTCACTTTCCGCACTATACGCCGGCAGCAGATGGCCTGCCATCGACTTATGTTCGCAAAGGCGATTGGAAACTCATCCGGTTCTATTGCGACAACGACGACCAGAGCGACCGTGTAGAACTTTACGACCTGACAGAAGACATTGGCGAAACGAATAATCTGGCGGACGAATATCCCGACCGCGTATCTGAATTGAATGACCTTATCGACCAATTCCTGACAGACACCGGCGCTGTGATACCCACGCCCAACCCCGCGTATCGGGAATAAATCTAAGAGACTGTTTTAAAACTCATTTTGCCCCTTCTCAGCGATGCGCTATTGCCCTGTCATTCTGAGCGGAGCGCAGCGGAGTCGAAGAATCTGCTACTAACACAGGTGGAACAGATGCTTCGGCTTCGCTCAGCATGACAAAACGCCGGACATCCGTAACATCAGGTATTAATTTTAAAACAGCTTCTAAGGAGGAACACATGACTATTCAATACAACGGAATCTTACGCGCACTCGTCGCCGCGATCATACTCGCCGCACTCAGCACGCTGGGCGATTTTTTGTGGGCGCACCACGGGATCAAACACCGCATGTTTGCCGGCATTCTTCACGGCGCGCTATTGTGTCTCTGTTTGGGTGCTGTTCTCGGCTATGGCGGCAAAACGACACAAACGATCCTGTTGGGCGCACTCGGTGGCCTCGTCCTTGGCATATTATCAGCTGGCGGATATTACCTCTTGCGCCCGTTCATTCGCGCTAACGCAATAGTCGTTGCGTGGATGGAACTGTGGATCCTTGCAGCCCTGCTCCACTGGTGGGTGAACACCATCTCCGAAAGCCTGAAACGCACATTGCTCCGGGGTATCCTGGCCGCCGTGACTTCCGGCCTCGCCTTCCTGGTTTTGGGCATCTGGACCCGTCACGCGCTCGGTGGGCCGCATTATGTCTATAAGTTGCTTTCCTGGACCATCGCCTTTTTACCTGGATTTCTCGCGCTATTTGTCACGCGGAAAACCGACTAACACCTGTGGAGGCCTCTTTTGGTCAAACTCGTATGTCTAACACTACCCTATGCAAACTATCCTCTCGAGCGAGGGATTGAAGGCGTTGCCCGCGCAGGATATTCCCATGTGGGCTTGGGCTGGTCACACGAAGGAGAAGATACGCTCGGTTTTGATCCCGATGGACCCCTTGTGCACCGCACAAAAACCCTGTGCGAACAAGCGGGTTTAACCCCTGTCGTAATCGGACTTGGATCCACCCCGGCAAGGGATAACGCGCGTTATCTTATGCGCAGAATTGATGTGTGTCGGGCACTCGGCGCCGAAACAATTCAGATGGGAGGTGCAGGCGGATATCGGCGTTTTCCCCATGAACCACTCGCCCCCAAAGTCTTTCGTGCTGCCCACGAAGCCTATGTCGCAGACCTGCAAGAAGCGGGCACCTATGCACAAAAACAAAATATTATCCTCGCACCCAAACCGCATACGGGCAATACCGCAACCGCAAAACATCTAGCCCGCTTATTGCCCGAAATTGATCGGCCCTCGGTGCGAGCCTGTTACGATCCGGGAAATGTCCATTATTACGAAGGCATATCTCCCGAAGACGATTTTCCCCATATTGCAGACCAAACCTGTAAAATAATCGCCAAAGACCACATTGGTCCCAAAGCAGAAAACAACTTCCCCATTCCCGGCGAAGGGGATATAGATTTTGAACGCATCTTTGCCACGGCATTAGAAGCGGGCTTTGATGGGCCAGTAGTGGTTGAGCGCGTAAATGGCACGGGTGGCACTTTTACGGCTGAAGAAATCGATATTCGCATCCGACACGCACGCGAGAATGTGATAGATTTACTGAATAGTGCAGGATTTTCTTTAGATGAAGGATGAAAACTATGACGCTTAATGAACTGCGCGAAAAAACAGTAGCACTTGCATCGTCGGGGGGATTGGACAGTTGCACCGTAACAAAATGGCTGGCTGACCGCGGCGTAAATGTCGTGAGTTTAACCGCCGATATTGGACAACCCGATGAGGAAAATATCGATGACATATCCAAACGCATGCTCGCCTGTGGTGCGCGTGAAGCCGTGCTGATCGATCTAAAAACCGATCTGGCAGAAGCGGGTATCGCGATGCTGATTGGACAAGCGCGTTACGAAGGTGGATATTGGAATACAACCGGCATCGCGCGATATGTCACCACGCGGGGATTATTGGAAGAAATGGACCGTCGCGATATCGACGTACTCGCGCACGGCGCAACCGGACGCGGCAACGACCAGGTGCGTTTTCAACTCGTCGCCAACATGCTCAAACCCAGCGTAACCGTATATGCCCCCTGGCGAGACCCCGCATTTCTCGACATATTTGGCGGGCGCAAAGAAATGATCGACTTTTGCAATGCATACAATTTGCCAATTACGGCCACGTATGAAAAACCCTATTCTACCGACGCCAACTTTTTGGGCTTAACACATGAGGCAGGCAAACTCGAATACCTCGATGTCGCAGCCGATTTTATTGAACCGGGCATGGGCGTATTTCCCGAACAAGCACCGGATAAACCCGAATCATTTAGCATCAGAATAGACGCGGGCCTCCCGGTGCAAATCAATGGTACGGATACCGATTCTGTAACCGCGATCCTGAAAGCCAATGAAATAGGCGGACGAAATGGCGTGGGCATTGGGATTCACACCGTGGAAAACCGCTTTGTCGGCATCAAATCGCGCGGCGTATATGAAAGCCCGGGACTTTGCCTGCTCGGCGCGTGTTACGAGTTCTTGCTCCAACAAGTTCTGGACCGGCGCGCGCGAAAATTTTACGATTCGATATCTTCATCCCTCGCCGAACAAATCTACCAGGGATATTACTGCGATCTATCCACTCAAATGATGCAGGGCGCGCTCGCGCCCGTGGCAAAATTATTGACGGGCACAATCACAGTCGCAGCATACAAAGGCACAGTATTATTTCAATCATCGGAAAATGTGCCGCACTCTCTCTATTCCGAAGAGACGGCCTCAATGGAAGACGTGGGCGACTACGACCACCGCGATTCCGAGGGCTTCCTAAACGTACTCGGCGTCGGCGCAAAAGCCCAACACGCAGCGGGACAAAGTGCTTTGTAGGTACAACACTATGAATAAATCATCGCAATCATCCGAAAAACTCTGGGGAGGGCGATTTGCGGGGTCGACTGAAAAACTAATGGAAAAATTCAATGCATCCATTGGTTTTGATCGGCGTCTGTACAAAATGGATATTGAAGGCAGCCGAGCGCACGCCCGCGCATTGGCCCGAATGGGTGTCTTGACAAAACAGGAACTGGAACAGGTCCTCAAAGGTCTAAATCGTGTGGAGCGTGAACTCGACGCGGGCACCTTGCCATTGACGGATGATCTGGAAGACATACACACCGCAGTGGAAAAGCGCTTGACGGAACTGGTCGGCGATGCCGGCGCAAAAATTCACACGGGACGCAGCCGCAACGATCAAGTCGCCCTGGACGAACGTCTGTTCTTGCGCGAAACAATCGCAAACACCCTCGCGCAAATCGAGCAGTTAATGGGCGTAGTATTAGACGTTGCCGAAGAACACCTCGATATCCTGATGCCGGGATATACGCACGTCCAACAGGCACAACCGATCCGATTTTCGCATTATGCCATGGCCCTGTTCTGGATGTTGGCGCGCGACCGCTCGCGGTTTGAAGACTGCTGGAAACGCGCCAATGCCATGCCCCTGGGGTCGGGCGCATTAGCGGGAAGTGCATATCCCGTTGACCGAGAATTTTTGCGCGAAGAACTGGGATTTGATCGCATCACTGAAAACAGCATCGATGCAGTCAGTGATCGCGATTATTTCCTCGAGTATTTGTCGGCGTCATCCATATTGATGGCACACTTGAGCCGATTTTGCGAAGATCTGATCATCTGGTCGTCTTCTGAATTTGGGTTTGTCGAACTGGACGACGCCTTCAGCACCGGATCGAGCATGATGCCGCAAAAAAAGAATCCCGATTCACTGGAATTGGTACGCGGCAAAACCGGACGCGTGTACGGCAACCTAATGTCTCTGCTCACCGCGATGAAAGGCGTATCGCTGGCTTATGCCAAAGACATGCAAGAAGACAAAGAACCCGTCTTTGACACCGCAGAGACCGTGCAGGTGTCCCTATCGGTCTTTGCAGGTGTATGGCAGACCATGAAAATCAAAGGCGAGCGGATGGCCGATGCCATAGATGGCACCATTTTAGCCACCGACCTGGCCGATTATCTCGTGCGAAAAGGTGTACCTTTTCGCCAATGTCACCGCATCGTTGGAGAACTGGTAAAAACCGCTCTGGCGCGCGGACAAAAATTAGAAGAATTGGACCTGCCGACATTGCGCGCGGCATCTGAGGTATTTGACACCGATGTGCAAGCCGTATTGTCCGCAGAAGCCAGTACAGCACAGCGCAATCTGGATGGCGGAACAGGACGCGACTCTGTTTTGAGGCAGATCGAAGCAGGACGGCGTTTGCTGACCGATGGAGAGGCGTCTGGATGAAGCGTTTTCACGAGCGGGATGTGCAGCGTTTTTACGATTTGCTTCAGCACAAGTCAGATTTGGGACTCACGCAACTCAATGTACTGGATGGCGAAAATCTGATCGGCGTGGGACTATTTGACAATGAAGACGATTTTGTCTCTGAGTGTTCGCGCTACAATACGTTGGGCCTTCTTCAAGCTGGCGTGAACCCCCGGTCATCGCATCTTTTAGAAAGCTATGGCGGGCTGCAAAATCGCATTCGCACGCTATTTAGCGACGTGGTATCCAAAGAGGATATTGCTTGTGTAACAGGTGTTGTCATATCGGAACCCGGGCAAATAACCGAAGCCGCACTGGCATATCAAAAAGATGTCTCCGTATTGGGAGATGGCGCGCTATTTTTCCCTATGGACAGGGAAATTTCGATAGAAAATGGACGGCCAAATCGCACGGCCAGACAAATTGCAGAATGGTTTTTGGGAGAGGCGACATTGTCCAGAATAGATCTGACCAGCATGGTTTCCGTGCCCGGTACATCAGACCCTGAAGGCACCTGGTTTCACCCCCGCCTGCAATTTCGCAAGTATCGCCCATATATTTTAGATGGCATTTCCGAGTCAATTTGTGGTGAACGAGGAGAATTTCATGATTAAAAAATCGGTTTCATTGATTACTGCGATGTGCTTTTTGCTTTTTTCGATTTGCCCTATTCCGGCAGCCGAAAGCAAAAAGGAAACGCAATACGAACGCGGGATTTACGAATTGGGAAATGATGGATGGGAGATTGTCGATGTGGGACATGTATCGGGCACGCGCATTGTGTTAAGCTCCCGGGTGGGGTCTCAAATCGATTTAGAAGAAAGCAATCGCTACGCTTTATTCCAGGGGGCAACCGTTTATACTCAAAAAATAGATCTTCCGATCTTGCATCTGGGCGTAGCGGGATTTCAATTTGCCGAGTTTATGAAGCAAGACAATGGCAAACTCGCCATTAAAATTCAATATCGATCAGGCCCTCGCATTGAAACGCGGCTGGTGAATGTGCAAAGTGAAAATGATCTGCGCCGCTTGAGAGAATACATCGAACATTTCGATGAAATCGTAAAAGGCGAATACACACTGACAGACTCCTCCAAAATAGACGAGACCTATCCGCAATATACCGAGGATGCCATTTCTTTTGAAGAACGCAGAGTGCGTTTTCGATTACAAACGCGCTTTCCCGGAATGGTCACCCTGAAGGATAAAAAACAAATCAAAGGCGAATTTTTGCCCGCCTATGAAGATGATAATATTTTGATCGAGACGGAATTGAACGTTCAAAAGGTCCCTGTAGATGAAATTCACAAAGTGCAATTCTTTGGGGAACGCGGCTCCGTGGCGATGGAACGGGCAATTGTACAGGGAATTGGTGGTGCTGCAATGGGTGCATTAACCGGAGCACTTGCCGCCTGGCAGACCAATGCCGACGTCAAAGAGACGACAATCTGGGCCGCAGCAATTTTTGGCATCTTTGGTTTTGTAAGCGGACTGGTAACAGGTGCCAGAGCCACGCAAAGTGGCAAGACCTTCACACTGGGACCTGTTGAGGGCGACAAGCGGAGATAACTCAATGACAATTTTGCCCTATAAGGACAAAACGCCTCAAATCGACCCGTCTGCTTATATCGCACCCGGTGCCGTAGTGATTGGCGATGTGGTAATCAGTGCCCGCGCGAGTATCTGGTTCAATGCCGTGATTCGAGGCGATGTTGAACCCATTGTAATCGGTGAAGGCACAAATATCCAGGATGGCACTGTCGTGCATACCGACCCGGGCTACCCCTGTAATGTCGGCAAAAATGTGACCGTAGGGCACAATGCGATCTTGCACGGTTGTCGAATAGAACAGGGCGTAACCATCGGAATGGGAGCAACCGTATTGACTGGCTCAGCAGTAGGTGAATCCGCGCTGGTGGCTGCCCACGCCCTGATATTGGAAGGGGCAGAGGTCGAGCCGCGCACACTCGTCGCCGGTGTGCCCGCCAAACCGCGCCGCACATTATCAGAAGACGAGATCGCGCGCTTGTTGAACAATACCAGAAGATACCAGAAACGGCGTCTGCTTTATATGGGTAAGAGGTAAGACGCGAGATACCAGCCCCTGTCCCCAGCTTTAATGCGCCTCAGGAGACCTGTTATGAAACGATGGCTTTTGTGTTTTGCACTGCTTGCGTTGTACACGGGATGTGGTTCATCCAATCCCGTGACACCCGCGCCTGAACCATCTGCTGAAAATACGTATGACCACGTCACCGTAGATGAAGCCGATGCCTATATCGCCGACATCGACCGGGTGTTTACATCTATTGAAGTCTTTTTTGTGGAATACGGCGGCGTAACCGCCGAAGTCACGAATGACCTGGTCACAGTCTATTGGTCGCGGCAATTTATAAGCAACATGATCGCGCGGATTCACGCCATTCAATCTACCTTGCACGGCATACGTCCTGAAAATCCGTACCTGCTCAAATTGCACATTGAGGAATTTGAAGCTGCTTTTGCAGACTATCTCGATGGAGCCACTTTTCTTCAGCAAAATCTCGATTTTATGACGCCAGAAGTTCTTGATGGTCTGAACAGGCGCATGGGAGCTGGCAATGTACACATCATTCGCCTGCAGATCTTCCTGCGCGACCTGATCGGCCTACCAGTGACTTTCGGCGGCGATTTCCCTAGAGATGGGCAGACTTTTTGAGATCAAAAACAAAGCATCCGCAGAAAAAAACGCGAGTAATTTGAGAGTTTTTCGCAGATGGACACAGATGAAAAGCCAAAAGCAATCTCAAAGGAGCCGTAGAATAGTGATTGTCATTGCGGTATGGTGTTGAGCCGCAATCCAGTGGCTGTTATTGAGACGAGGTAGAGTTGGCTGCAAAGGAGGAAAAAATGGAAACAATTACTCACGCTCACGTTCAAGAATTGGCTAACAAACTTCCAAAAACAAAATTGTCACTTGCCTTTCATTTTTTGCAAAACCTCGTTGACAATGACCAGGACACCATGCTTCAAGAGAATTTTGCGAGCCTCTCCATTGATGAACGTCGCCGAATTTTAGCACAACAAGCCAAACAGATGAAGAGTCACTACGAACAGACAAGGGCTGAACGAACCGAATGGCAATCAGGAGATTTTGGGCATTGATACACAAAGATTCGTTAAAAAAATTGGCGATACCTCTAAAGCGGTTATGAGATCAATTGCCAGCGCAATTGTGGCAATCATTGAGTAATGAGAAAAATAAGAGGGAGAGAATAGTGAACACAGTGCCTTTTGACAAACTGGGACCTGGGCAATCTGGAAGGTTCGCGTATCAAGTGCTCGGGCAGAATGGGCCAATTTTTAACCCGCAGAACATACGCTATTTACCGCTAGACAGTCCCGAGATACCCGTCAATGCTATGGGGATAGGTACATCGGGCCTATCTGCTGGCCTAGCCGGGGCCAATCTCATTGCTTCTATCTTGAACCTGGGAGTTTCTGTCTATATCGCACACAGAATTAACAGCCTTCACAAAAAAATGGACTATTTACAAGAAATAATGAATCGCATTGAACGTAAGATTGACTATATCATGACGAAAGTTGATCGCATAGACACACAGGTTGCTGAAAATAACTTGCGGCACTCATTAGAGCATGTGCTCAAAAGATCGGTGTCCCTTGAGGGCGTTGACCTGAACGTGCTTGCAACTCTCTGCCATGATTTTGACAAGTTTACGGATTCGTTGTCCTCGCCTCTCCTGCTCAACTTTGGTCTTCAGCTTTCCAGCGATATCCGTAATCAACTTCAACTGACCTACGAACTTGCTTATAATATTCGAAAGTTGGCTGCTCGAAGGTATAACATCTCTGTTGATGGAGACCCAGAACGCATTATTACTGTGGATCCTATCGGGAATTACTTTGGGATTTTTGGCGGAGACCTTGAGACTCTTGTTAAAACAACTATACTGCATCGCTCTGTTTTAGATAAAGAATTTGTTGAGGGGTTACTGGAATTCCTCCACGAGAACCGTAGCTACATGACATTCGGAGGGGTAAGCATAATTAAGGAAAATTTACGGAAGTTCCTCAGTAGTGAGATTGACTCATTTTATGAAATATTTACGGAATGGGTGTTCCTTGATGAATTTCTTCCAGAGGATATCTTTAAGAATGAAGCTCCTGAAGAGGTCGAACAAGGGCTATATGATCTCGGCTGCGCGTGGCTCTATAAAACCGATGCGGGATTATTATGGCGAACATGGATAGAATTGGATGGAATTGCCGATGGTTACGAAAATATTTTTTGGCCCAAATTGATAGAAGCTGAGCCGTGTGGATTTAACCAGATTGACGTTGCTTGCGAGGTTCCGCTACTTGAGAATGCCTGATGTTGCCTGGAAGAACCGCGCAAGGTTATGCTATAAATGGGGATGGGTGAATGGATGTTGGGAACATCATTCGAGCTATAGATTCTCAAAACTATCACATCACCAATCATGCAGATGAAGAAGCCGAGGATGATCAACTGGATATTGAAGAAATATGCCATTCCGTACACAATGGCGAAATTATCAAAGACTATCCAGAAGATCGACCACACTCGAGTTGCCTGATATATGGAAAAAATATAGCTGGAGAGCCAATCCACAGTGTTTGGGCCTACGACGAGGAAAATCAACGGGCAATCTTGATTACTGTTTATCGCCCAGACCCAACACGTTGGATCAATTGGCGCGAAAGGAGAACGGAGTGATGACGTCGTTTGACAAATGTCCGGTATGTGGTGGCGAGATTGTTGAAAAGAAAGTTGAGAAGATTTTGCGAGGCGGAAATCTTACAGAAATCGTGAAAGTTCAAGCCGAAGTTTGTCTTCGCTGTGGCGAACGCCTTTATGCCCCCGATGTCGTAAAACATTTCAAAAAGATCCGATCAAAACTTCAAAAAGAACAAATGGCAAGTAGGCAAAATACAGCGAGAGGTAGGCTTTTGGATAAGTTGGATTACGAGGTCTGGCTTCTCGATTTTTTGGAAAAACGCTATGATATGGCGATGGGCAAAGAGGACATTCCAGTGCTCGTGATCAGGAGTGGTGAACAACCTGATCTGTTAGATAGGATTTCGGAAGGGTGGGTTGGCAGCGGCGCGACCATTCTAGATGCCATGATGCCATTCACTTTTATTGCTTCCTTCAAGACCTTGGATATGATCTTTGAATGGGTACTTGAAGAGAATTGCAAATCGGGCAATATCCAAACGGTTCCCTGGCAGTTTGATGCCAAAGTGAAGTTGCTAAATAAAAATCTCAAACTGCCCTCGCTTTTCAAAAGCCAACCACATCTCTATACATATCCCAAAGCACTCTTTTGCCAACTGCTACCGTATCGCAATGAGGTCATTCACAAAAATAGCTTCTCTGTCTCCGGAGATATATTGACCCTTTCAAGTTCTAAGAAAGGAACTAGCCTGACTTTGAGTAGCAGACAGGTCGATTATCTCGTGCGTTTCGTACGTGCGCTTGTTCGCGCTTTGGCAAATGAGATCGCGATTGACGCTTATACGGATAAGATTATTCGACACTATCTGGATATCCTCGCGCCAGTGCATGGGTTGTCAGTCTTCAGTCAACAAATGCCGCGTTTCGTGCATGTCGAACTTGAGGCTCCCAAGTGCGGTGCTGCCTTCTCAGCAAATCTTAAGAAAATGCGCGATAAGGTTGTACATAAATTTTCAACCGATGTGATCTTTGACCTTACAGTGCTGGCGATGGAGGGCAAGAATCTCATTGCAAAATGGTATTTCGCGCCGGAAGAAGTACCAGATTTAGACTTGATGACTTTTTACGAGGAATCTCACAAGGCGCACCGAGTGGCACTTGGTGAATCACAGACAATACAGGCATAAGGGGGGCTGCCTATTAGTTTTGTGATATAATGAAGTGGAAAACTGGATTGCGGCTCAACACCATGCCGCAATGACAAAATTTTATACCGCGTATTTGGTGTCACTACCCTTGTCCATAATGACTGGACAATATATCAAAAAACTCTAACGGATTACTTCACATGAGCAATATCGCATATTTTAGATTATTGGGTTTATTAATCCTGCTGTGTTCTGTGGGACAGGCGGATGCCCTCTCGCAATTTGCATTATTGACGGCCAATCGATGTGTGAACTGTCACATCACCGCGCAGGGCGGGGCACAGCGAGACGAGTTGGGGCAGTATTCAATGGACGGCGTGGGATTGCTCGCGCCCAATTACGTCTTACCGGGCAAAACCGCTTATGCCGATGGCCTGGTACTCATGGGTGCGGATCTCCGAGGACAAATGGCGCGATCACATACATCGCCAGAAGCCGAGCGCAAAGTATTTCCGATGCAAGTCGCGCTATACAGTGTTGTCCGCCCCTCAAATGCCCTGAAAATCGAAGGCTCTTATAATTTTGGACCCGAAAAATACGCGGGACAGCGTGCGTGGACAGCATCGGCAATATATCAACCCAATTACAACTGGCCCGCATTGCGCGTGGGACATTTTCAACCAACCATAGGCATGCGGTATGACGACCACACCATGCTCGTGCGCCAAACGCCCGATGTTGTCGGAGCTACATCGCTAATTGCACCAAATTACGCAGAATACGGCGCAGAAGTACACTATTACAAAAAATTGTGGCTATCGCTAACCGCAGGCATTTATTCTGCCCGCGCACTCTCTGAAAACACCGTACAAGACGCCTCCTTGATCGAAGACCGCGACAAACCCTCATACCTGGGGCGTATCGTATTGTGGCCCAGATTGATCGAACAAAGAATGAATTTTTATCTGGGAGGATCGTGGCTCAAAAACGGCGACTTTTTGATGACAAATCTCTTTGCGGGCGTCGGACTGCAGGACAAGATCGCCCTCATGGCCGAATATGTCCTATCCGATAAGGAAGGTGTGCAAGAAGCAAAAACCGCTTCGCTTGATATCACCCTTCAAGCAATACCCGGACTGCTTTTGTTCGCGCGCGGGGAAACCGGCGAAGTAACGCATATCCGCACATCAGCGCGCGCTGTTGATCTGATAACACGACAGGCGGTATTTGGCATGCAAATTTTTCTCACACCCCAAATTGAACTGCGCCCCGAATATCGCATCCTCGACACAGAAACCTTCCGCTCATCGCGCTACGCGCTACAATTGCACGTGTTTTATTAGATAATAATACTTGCAATAATATAGGGCTGCGTGCAATAATCTGCGTGCAATAATTTGAGTGGGTGGGATAGAAAAAGCCCCCGATCGCGAAGATCAGGGGCTGATTTTTTTGTGAAATGTGGATACCCGGGCGCGTGTTGCGCGCACAACGAATTTATACAGTAGAGGTCTGTAGTAGTTCGCTCCATTCTGAGTCGAGGTATCCTGCGTGCTTTGCTTTGGCTCGGATGACGTAGTCAGTGGCTGGGGTGAGGTCTGTGAATCGGATAAAATCCTGGCCTGTTAATGTTGTGGTGTCACCGAAATTGGCGTTACTTTGCTCCCGGATTTGCAAGTCGTATTGTTGTGGGACGATGTTCGGGGTGGTCGATCTGGTAATATTTATTTCGAGTCTTGTTTGAAATCGCCGAAATACCGACAAAGACGGAGTGCCCAGTTGTCCGTTTGTCGTCGCGCTTTCCTGGTCCCATTCTGAGTCATTAAAACCGGGTGCGGTAGATTTTACCTGGAATATATAGGTGGTATCGAGCGGCAGCCTCCCAACAGTCACCGGGCTGGTCTGGTCGGCGGGGGTAATCCAGTTTTGGGATCCACTTTGCCGATATTGGAGCACATAGGCTGTCGCGCCGACCACATTGGTCCAAGTGGCGGTGATGCTGTTGTGGGTTTTGGACAGCATCAGTAAGGGGCTGGTCAGCGTGAAAAGATCGGATGTCACGAATAGTTGATTGTAGATTGTGGGATCGTTGCTCGTCTGTGGGGGCGTCACCACATTGTACAGGGGCATGTGGGAGGATGCGATTTCCGGATTCTCTGTTTGTTGGATTTCGGATGCCTGCTCGTGGATATAGAGGTAAAACGACTGTCCACGACCAACTATAGGGCCCAAAAAAGCGGGGATGTTGTAGGTGTCGCCCTGGCCGGTCAACGCTTCTCCGCCGATGACGGATGCGCGGTCTTTTGGGGAAGGGCTGGCAGGCTCGCCTGAAAAAAAGTGGATACGGGGCACCTGTGGACTCGCCGCAGTCTTGCTTGCGCGGTGTGCCTTGCGCTGTGCCAGCAATGCGCGGTCAGACTCTTTCGAGAGCTTCTGGATGATTTGGCCCTGTGATTTTGCCCGCTCAATGCCTCCCACCTCATAGGTCACTGTCCCGGCCAACAGATCCCCGGTCACCTGGACGACTTTCAAATCCCTTTCGCCTTCGTCCGGTGGCGTGATACGCAGCCATTCCGACACTTCATGGGGCGTGTCGGTGACTGTGGTGATGGTGTATGATAACCCGGCATGCTCGCGTGAGAGGAGATATGCAAGAGCCTCATCGTATAGCACATCTGCCATATCCCCCTCGACGAACCCAAAAAACTCCAACCCAGGAGCCACCAATGCCGCATCAAAATAAAACGTCGTATCCCCAACGCCATAGATGCGATATTCCTGCATAGTCTCCGAGAACAGGATACCCAGACGCGTGATGGTGTGCTCGTTGCCCGGCGAGTAATCTGCATGGCTGATAATATTGTGCGCGCTCCGCTTTCCGTCGCGCACTTCGACTCGTATTTGGCTGCCCGCCGCCATTGATTCAATGAAAATATTAGACCACCTGATGGAAGCATCCAGTGTACCCATGTAGCACTGAGACACGCCCTGCGGTGAGTCTCCAGACGTAACAATTTTTTGCGAGGCGTGACCGTAATGGATGTATCGCCCATCGGTGTTTTGGGATAGCACCGCCGCCCCGATCTTCTGCCAGCCTTCGCAAAGCCCACCTTGGTAATCGCCAGACAAGGCTGGGCTTTCTATGAGATTCTTCCAGTCAACGAGATCTGTATTTTTGTACACGCCTATGATGTGATTGTCCGGTGTGTACGATGGCGCGTCAATATATGCCTGTCCGTGTGCGGAATCCTCCAGCGTTAGCGGTGGATCCCCGCCCCCTACTGCATAGATTCGGGTGATACGCTCGCGGCGGTCATCCCTGCGCGCAACGCTGCTCATCTCGGGAGAGGTGATGGCCCCTGAAATGAGTCGGTAGTCGATGGGGGTAAAGACGAGCGTTTTGTCTGTGGCACTCTGTTCGCGAAAAGTGAGGTGGTGGCCTGTTTTCTCGGCGACATCACGCAGGATCTGTAACGGGGGGGTGTAGATATTTATGTCTATATATCCGAGCGTGGCATTGGCTGGGGCCTGGACCTCAAATGCGTGGTCAGCACCAGCACCTGAGAGTATGGCTTGGGCGAACGTGTTTAAAGAAATGTTGGAGAATGACACATGGCGAGGGTAGGTGTACCTGTCCAGGAGGTCGATCCATATTCGGTGGCCTGAAAAACGCGCAAGTGGCTCTCCCGGATTCGACAGGGGCGTGCGCGATACATATGTTCTGTACTTTCCGGATGACATCCTGATCTGTGCGATGAGCCTTTCTGGCAGCACGTTTGGCAGCACCCGTGCATCGTATTGGATGTTGCACATATCTGGTCCATCAATGGTTTCGTTGTACGTGCACTGACTGACGTGCGAGACCTCACCCCTGCGATTGTAGATCACAGCAAGGCTGGTGCCATCGTGGTCAAGGAGTTTGATTTCGTCGATCATGGGTGTCGCTCTCGATACGAGACTGTCACACCTACACCAGCACCGTCGGCGTGGCGCAGAAATTTAACCTGACATGACAGGTCGGTGTGATGCGGGAGGCCCCGGCCAGTCAGGCCAGATGCCTTGATGGGCAAGTAGCGGTACTGGCCGACCGCTCCGACGGCAACAACTCGTGCTGCGACATAGACCTCGCCACCATCCGTTTTCAGCTCAAAAACGTCATCCACCATTACGTTGCCCAACGCAGTGCCGTCACTACCTACCCCCACTTGCAATATTTTATCTGCCCCGCTTATTGTGTTATTTGCCTGTGTGATGCTGCATTCCGTGGCAACGGATGTTGCCCCACTGACCAGCGTTCTCGATAGGGAGCTTTGTTGTTGTGGGGAGGTGTAGTCTATGATGAGCAAGTTATTTCTTGGCTGTAGCGGCGAAAACTCGGTCTCGGAGTCTGGCGTGATAGGGTCCCCTGAACTGCTGTGGCCGATGTGCTCCTCGGTATCGAATGTGATGGTGGTATCCGGAATATCGGGAATGCTTATTTGCCCCTTGGCTGATGTGCCGAATCGCCGCGCGGGATCCGCCACAAGGGCTGTCTCCTGATCACTCGACAGGGAGAACGGAAAGATCCGGAATGCATGGAGATCCATATTGCACTGTATTGCGGTGTTGGTGCGCCTGCGACCTATCAGGATATCGCCGCTTTTTACGTTGGAGTTTAGCGTGTTGCCGACCCCTGTGCCTGCTGGTCGCCAGTTGTGCGATATAAGGTTTGCGCGGATATCTTGGCCGTAATATACGCACAGGATCGCAGTTTCGCCCTGCTGGAGAATGGGGCCGCCAGTCGACTCTCTGTAGGTGCTGCCAGCTCTGCTAAACGTGAGCGCGATATTGCCGGCCGCATTGTTTCGGTCAATGAGGATTTGCAGGGCACTGCCCCCACTGCCGTCATTGATCTCAAACAATGGCCAGGGGGCAGCGGGTGGAATCGGCAGGGCATTGCTGTGCACGTTTAGGGCGAATGCCATAAACACACACATATGGCGATAGAATGGATATCCCGCCGAGATGGTGTAATCAAGCAGGCCAGTGGCTCGCAGTGGGATATACATATCATCTGTGAGGTCGGATGGGGACAGGTCTTGTGCGAGAGTGGCAGGGCTTACAGTTTCCGGTGCTTGGCGCGACAGCATAACTTCGGCCGTTAGGCCAGGCTTGGGGATGAGCCGAAAAACCTCTCGGAGATTTGTGATCCCTACCTGATAGCCCACATTTTTGGCGGTCAGCTTGTAGGGTGTGGGGCCTTTGCCGCCGACGGAGAATCGGGCGGTGTTATTTGCAGGGGTATATGTCCCGGCCTCTCTGTGCAGGGTAGTGCTTTGGCGAAATGGCGGGTTGGCGAGCAATTTGAACGAAAAATCGCACGTTTTGTGGGTCGTCTTGGCGTGGTGAAATACGCACTCCCCATCGTATGTGCAGAGGTAATATGTGGACGGGTAGAGCGGGTCGATGAGTTTTAGCATCCCCACCCCTGCACGCGCAGATGATAGGGTTTCGCGCAAATATGCCTGGTTTTGGAGGAGGTCTGCCCGGCTATCGGCAGTCATTTGGCCGGATACAGTGAGGGGGATGGGCGAGTAGTATTCGGTGGCCTGTATCGCCCCAGAGCCTGCTGCGCGCGCGTATCGGCGCGGCAGAATAGGAGGCATGCTGCGCGGAGTGATGGCATGGATGAGTACGCCGAGATCGTGCAGGTCGGTGCTGTCTATAACTGCATGGCTGGGCGCACCTGATAGAATTGAAGGGCGCGGCATATCACTCTACTCCATAGCCTTGTGACTCGCGCCAGTCGGTCAGGCCGCTGCCGCCCAGATCGCCAAAATTGATGGGCCCCGACGGGATGTTGATGCGCACGATGCCACCGCCTTCGCTCGCACTCGCAACCGCCTGGGCAATCGCCTCGGCGAATACCGAGGCAATTTCATCCTGCGGAGGCATCTGCACGGTAATGACTGGTGGCTCTTCGATTTCGATGGGTGGTATCTCGCCCGCGAGGATGGATTGAAGGGTTGTGAGCTCTTCGGGGGTGATGACACCGTCGCGCACAATATCCTGTATCGCAGTCTTGGCAGCATCCGGCAACAGGTCATAATTTTGCAGGCCCGCCAAAACTTGTAGCTCAGCATACGTGAGTATCTGGTCTTTGGTGAGCGCATCGATGACCGCTTGCTGGGTAGGCGTCAAGAGGCTGTAATTCAGGAGACCATTGAGCGCGTCGATCTCGTCTTGAGTGAGGACCTGGTCAGCGAGAAAATTGTCGATGACCGCCTTGATGTCCGGGGGTAGAAGGTCATAATTGGCGAGGTTCTCCAGCACTT
>VXRD01000171.1:30360-39361 GCA_009838845.1 Gemmatimonadota bacterium
ACCGCCTTGATGTCCGGGGGTAGAAGGTCATAATTGGCGAGGTTCTCCAGCACTTTCCGCTCGTCGTCGGTGAGTATCTGATCTTTGGTGAGCGCATCAATGATCTTCCGCTCCTCCTCAGACAGGAGGGTGTAGCCCAGGAGGCTATTGAGCGCATCGATCTCTTCCTGTGTAAGCACCTGATCAGCGAGAAAATTATCAATAACCGCTTTGATGTCTGGGGGTAGCAGGTCGTATTTCGCCAGATCTTCCAACACCTTCCGCTCGTCCGAGGTGAGTATCTGATCTGCAACCAGCGCATCGATGACCGCCCGCTGCTCCTCGGACAGGAGGGTGTAGTTTGCGAGAGACTTGATGGCCCCAATCGCCTCTGGCGATAGGATATTGGACGCCTGAACACCGCCTGCGGGTGACCATGTTTTAATGGTCTGGTCGAGGGTGCCGATGGTTGCGTTGAGGGTGTTGAGATAGGCGGAGTTGGTGCTGATTTTATTGACAAGATCTTTTGCCGTCCTGTCGGTGATGGTGATTGTGGTGGCGTAGGTTACATTGCCCTCCTCTTCACTGCCCCCGTCACTGCGCGCCGACAGCAGGCGGCTCAGCTGTGCCTCAAGGTCGTTTCGACGCTGCACGTTGAGCCAATATTGGTTTTCGACAGCCGTGGAGGCGCGCCCCTCTTCCACCAATGGCCTGACCTGATCGAGCCAGGCATTCAGTTTCGCAATGTCTTCCCGCAGGCCCTCTATTGTGAGTGGATTCTCTGGGTTAAGCACATTTCCAGCCTGTGCCCTGCGGTCATTCCCGAACAGCGAACTCAGCCCCTTCATGACACCCAAAACGCCACCGACGGCGCCTGCTATGGGGGCCACCGCGGTTGCGACGCTTTCTATTTTTTTTCCAATTTTTCCGAGTTCAGGAACAACATCCTCTGTGCCGTCGCGCATCGGAAAATGCTGCGTGAGCCTCGCCGCCCCCGTCACTGCCTGAAACGCACCTCTAAATACCCTGCCCATCCGCCCCCCCAACTTGTCGGCCAAATTCCGGACACTATAAAACGCCCGCTCCATATTGTCCTCGAAGCGGGTGGGCACGTCGTCCGTGAAGCGGGTCATGGCATCTTGGGCGGCCTCTGCTGCTCGCGCACCCGCCGACCGGGCTTTCTCCACCGCATCTTCGGGGATTTTTAACGGGATCTCTATTGGCTCGTCCGGGATTAAATTCCGAAAGGCGGGGGTGATATCATAGGGGGCTGGACTGGGTGCGCGCGCCGAAGTCACCACCTCTGCCAGTTCGCCCGCAGTCAATGATTCCCGGTTGGCTGCGATATCTGCCTCTACCTGCTTGATCTGTTGCATCAGGTCGAGGGTTTTTTGGATCTCATCATTTTGTGCGCGCAGGGCTTCTTCGTGCTCCCTGGCAGCATTAAGGGCGTCTTCAGCGGCGAGTTCGCGCCGTGATTTGCCGAATACGGTGACGTTTTCTTTTTGTGCGTCGGCCAGTTCGCGCTCAGCCCGAATGCGCGCCTGGATCGCCTTTGTCTCCTGGTCGAAATTTCGGGCAGCGATTTGCGATACCTCGTCGAGGTTTAGCGCGTCCAGCCGTCCACCCATAATATCCGCAATGCGCGTCCGTCCACGCTGTGCCTGAAGCTCGGTGCGTAGCCCGGCACGCTCTGCCTGAAGTTCTGACACGGACACACTCGCCCGGCGAGATTCGGCCAAGTCCAAATTGCCGAGCTTTTCGAGACGGTTCGCGGTCGCATCAGATATTAGATCTCTGAGTTGCTCTGCCACCTCGCCCACCTTGATTGCCAGTGCTGAAAAGGTGGGAATCAATTTGTTGCCAATCTCTGTTCGCAGTGCAGTGATGAGCGTGCGCGCCTGTCCAATCCGCTCGGAGAATGACAGGCCAGATATACCGGCATCGTCGATGCGCTTCTTTCCGACACGGAGAATTTCGTTGTAGATCGCCATTTGTCTGGCCGATGCGTCTGCATCTTTTGGGAGCTGTTTGAGGATGTCGCCAAATCGCACACTCCCACCAAAGAGGTCGTCTAAAAGCTCTATCTCCTGCTTGGTGATACCGCCGACCATACGGTCTAATGCCTCTTTGACATCCACCCCCATAATCTTGGCCATACCAGCCGCCACACGCGCTAGTTCGCCCATTGCGTTCGCGCTTGCAGGCAGTCCCGACACCATCGCCTTATTCGCTTGCTGGAAGATTTCCATGTCGGATACAGCACCGCCCAGCCCTTTTCGCATCGCGGCGAGGATTTTATTGCCCGACTCGCCCGCGCTCTTTGCCATCGAGTTGAACGTATTGCGGAGTTCATTGGTGCGAGCGGACATGCTTGCAGCACTCAGCCCCCAATCAATGAGGGCCTTGCCTCCTGCTGCCAGCGCAGCTACAAACACCCCTGCTATCACGCCAGCCGCTTTTGTAATATTCAGGGTGAATCGCTGGAGTCCCGTCCCCGCTTTCCTCGTCCGCCGCTCCAGGCGCTCCTGTTCGCCTTCTGCGCGCTTGAGCCCAGACACGAAGTCGTTGACCTTGGCTTTTAGGACCCACACCAGTTCCTCTGTGGTGATGGCGACCAGCAACCACCACAGGCCCATATACGCATCAAATATGTCGGGCAATCTGATCATGTCGGCATTATTCCTCGTGAGAGTGCCTGAGCTTCGCTCAACGACACGGCCTCGGTGGCGTCGTCGTCCGCAACACGTTTGCGCCCGCCCGTTTTTGTCTTGGCGCGCTCGCGTGCCTTGTGCTCGATCTGTTCTATTCGCACAGACAGAATGATGAGCCTCATATACGGCACATCATGATAGAGGCGATCCATGTCGAGTAAGGGGATTTTCCAGACCCGCAATCCCGACAGGAGGTAGTCCGCCCATCGGTTCAGGTTTTTTTTTTGGCGTCAGTGGGGGCGTGTCGTGGTGGGCGAGGTGTTGGTTTTGGGTCTGTGCGCGCATCTTTTTGGGGTGCTGGCGACGGGTCTTCCCGGTCGCGCAGTGGGGTGTATTTCTCTCCGAATATCTGCCCCAAAACCGCATCAATATCATTGAGCTGTCGCCAAGCAGAAATAACCGCCGTCCAGTCATGATGTGTGCTGCGGCGCAGTGCGCGTCGCGCCCGCCTGGCGCCCAAAAATGCCCGCCAGTGCCCGAAAAATCCGCGCGGTGGTGGATGGGTCGCACTGGCAATCATTTCACACAGGCGCCCTATTTCCCGGATATAGCGATCCGAAAAGTAGGCCGCCCGGCGGCGCTTTTCCCACATCCGCTCACCTGGATCGTCCGCGATTTTTTGGAGCGCACGATGCTGTGAAAGAGCGAGCAATGCCGCGTCCTCCTGTGCGGTGATATCTGAGAGCACGGAGAGCGATGTGGGGTATATGTCGACCTTTGCGCCCGTGCTTAATGTGACAGTGATGGGCGCATTCGAGAGGTGTGCAGATGCCGTGTCGGTAGCCGTTATCATGTCGCCTTCACTGTCCACCCGATCAGGCCGTCGGTGCGCTGACCGACGGTATCAACGACAGAGACCAGGGCGACATACGTGCCGTTGTGCGTCATTGGGACGATCGCGGTTGCGCCGTTTTTGAGCAACAAAGCGCCTCCCGACACTTCCACTGAAAAATTGGGGTCTGCCACTGCTACCCCATCTTTCGAGACAGAGACCAATGTGGCGGTGAGATCCCCTACCGCGTCAGCAGATCCAGACAGGAATTTGTCCCCCTTTGTGTTGCCACTTATCCCGTCGAATGTGATGATCGTCGCCTCAGCCGTTTTTGTTGTAATGTTCGCGTTCCCGTTTTTCCTCACAACAGGATCCTGCACTAATGGCTTGTAATCGCGTACCGTAAAAAACTCCCCGGTCGATGGGGTCTGCAACAACTCGAACGACAATGGAATACCTGTCTGTTCAGCACGAGACCACGACAGGAGCGGATCGCCGCCACCGAGGGACATGGATATACATCGCGGCATCGAGATGAGACGCGATCGGGGCCTGTCGGCGACCGCCTCCTCCGTATCCTCAGGCCCCGGCCCGGTGGCGAGTAATGACACCTCAGGCAGTGTAGGCGATGTGATGATAATCTTTTTTCCACCTTCGACTGCACTTACGGGCAACCCGACAGCTCGGGCGATATTTTCTACCGTCGCCTCGGCCAGCATCGTGGAGGCCATAAACGCAATGCTGTGGACATCTGAGATTCCGATCGTCCCAGCCTGTTGCTCGGTGCGCAGACGCACATACTCTGCGGATGAGGGTGCAAATGTGAGGGGTGCTATCGTCTCTCCGATACGCACCTCGCTACCCTTCGGGCCTATATATAGCGTTTCGAGTGGCCCAGATGTTAGTTTTGCCATTTTATCCTCCGACAGACATCCAATATGATTTAGATATCGAGTGTGATTTTCAGTTCGCCGTCGTCCGTGCGCTGTTTCACCTGGTCGACGATGTTGAATTTCGCTATATATATGCCGTTGTCACCACTCGCCAGCGCACCACCCGATTTGTTTTTCAACTTCGGGGCGTTCAGGTCGCTCAGGTCAAAAACGAGGTGCATGCCGGGGTCATTGTCCCATGACAGGCCATCTATCACAGCAGGCGCGAATGCGTCGGCCAGGTTCAGGTGACCGCTCAGGTCTGCGACATCCCCATCATCCGCGGTCGCTGTGGTGTGTGTTCCCAGGTCGATGACAACGCCTGGCGTGAAAAATGGTTGGTAATCGTACACTGTAAAAAACTCTCCGGTCGATGGGGTCTGTAGGAGCTCGAACGACAGCGGAATGCCGGTCTGTTCAGCACGAGACCACGAAATGAGCGGATCGCCGCCACCGAGGGACATGGATATACATCGCGGCATCGAGATGAGGCGCGATCGAGGTCTATCAGCGACCGCCTCCTCCGTATCCTCAGGCCCCGGCCCATAGGCGAGTATCGGCTCTTCAGGCAATGTGGGCGATGTGATGATAATCTTTTTTCCACCCTCAACTGCACTTGCAGGCAGCCCCACAGCCCGGGCGATATTTTCTACCGTCGCCTCAGCCAGCATCGTGGAGGCCATGAAGGCGACACTATGGACATCTGAGATGCCGATTGTGCCGGCCTGTTGCTCGGTGCGCAGGCGCACATACTCCGCAGATGAGGGCGCAAATGTGAGGGGGGCTATCGTGGTGCCGACATCTACCCCGCCCACATAGAGCGCTTCGAGTGGTCCGGATGTGAGTTTTGCCATTTAATATCTCCGATCTTGCCGTGATGTGAATGTGATTTGCGCGCTGTGGCAGAGCGTACTGAGCCACATGCGGTGTCCTATTCCCGACACGGACATGGGGCCTGATGTGAGGGTGTGACCTCCGAGTTTTATGTCAGAGTCGAATAGGTCTGCGACGCGTTCGAGGTGGTCCTGAAAGACCATTTCAGATTCGCCAGCACCAGCGAGCGCGTAATAGGGGTAGAGTGCGAATGTGTGATCCCTGAAGTAGAGCGAGCCGCCCGTCTCACTCGGCGCGAAATCGGTGCGCGTGATCATCCATGCACGGAATTTTTTCGGATCGTCCGCAGAATAATTCAGCAGAACTTTTCCGCGCAAATCCTTTTCAGATGCGGACTGTATCATGTAGCTGTATATCCGCCCAATAACGTCGTCCACATTTTCGCGCGAAAGCTGATCGACCGACGTGATGCCTATCGTATCGTCGATGGCGGTTTTAAGGTACCCTGCCACATCCAAAAAGAATGACACTACCAGACCCTCCCTGCGATCCGTTTTGTCTGTGCGACAGCCTGCCTGAATTTTTTTCGCATAGAGACATACGCCTCGCGCATAAAAGGTTGCGGCTTTGTGCCGCGGCGCCCGATCGCGCGCGCAATGAGATACGATACAGACCGAATCTCCTGCTCGTCTGTGATGCCAATCTTCTTTCGCACCCACTCGTGCAGTGCGCTTGAGGGGGGCGCTTTTCGGCTCCTGCCCAACCGTCCCTGCGGGCCGGTGCCGTATTCGACGGGCATGCCGTGGCGTATTGGTGTGCCCACACGGCCTACAATCGTGCCTGGTCGTTCGCGCACCTCGCCGAATATCGAGTCTTTGAGGTCGCCCGTAGCACCAACGGGTGCGTTCTTGACCGCCTCGGTCTCGAAATGGGCGACCATCGCATGCATGGTATCGGCGACGTCTTCCTCGACCTCTTTGCGGAATTTAATGGTGCGACCCATCGCAGGCCGCAGGTCGCCTGCGTCGTTGATTTCTGTTCGCCTGGCCATTCGCCTCTCAGTGCGTCAGATATGGCGGCTGTTCGTGCGTGCGCCGCCGTCGTGACCAAGATATGGTGGTGTTTGCCGGGACTTCACGCCGCCCGCCATCATCGTTATCATCTACGCCTACCATCTCGCGATACAGGTCTCGATACATCTTCGCAGCACGCCTGGCGCGCTCTGTCGTCGCAGTCCTGTCGAATACATCTGCATCTATCGACGAGTCGATACTGTCCATCGTCGCAGTGGCGTACAAATCCAGTGCGTGTGCGGCGGATAGGTATGACACTGCGATACGGTCTGATGCGACGATCGTTGAGCAGTCCGACAGGTGCATGATGGTATAGACGACCCGGAATGAACTGCTACTCGCTGGCCGTTGCCCGCCTACGAATACGAGGTATAGTGCCGGGTTGCCATTACCGTCCGGGCGGCGCTGTATCTCATAGCAGTGCGGCGGCAAGGTGGGCGGGCTTGTGCCGGTTAGAGGGTACTCGATTTTGTCGAGCACCGAGTAGCCGTCGATATATCCAGGCAGGATGGTCAATATGAGGTATATCGATGTGCCATTGCCAGACACATCGACCACCGTTTTTCGTGGGACATCCTTAGAATAGACCTCGACGGCATCATCAATGGCCTGATCGAGCATCGCATCAGAGATTTCAAGTTCCGTGTCCTGCACAGTCCGCCTGACGCGCGCGAGCATGTTTGCGCGGTCTGACATTATATGGCCCTGTAAATGACCTCTATGAGGTGTCTTCCGATAGCCACCCCAGCGTTTGCGCTGGTGATCTCGAGGTCCAGAAAATCGCCCTTGGCCATATCGAATTTGTCATCGTGAGCGAGGAGTGTGACGCGCCCGACAGCATGGTTATCGGTTGTGGTGAGTGCGTCGCCCCTATCTGTGGTCGTCGTTCCAGAGCGATGTTCGAGCTGAAACGTTCGGTTGTTGCTCGCGTGCCCGGTGATTGCGGTTTGCAGGACAAGATTGACCTCGATGACTTCTACCTTATCTCCTGCGGTCTTCGGCACGATGAAAATCGGAGATGTGACTTCACCAGAGGCGCCGATATTTGGATGCGCTGTCACACACTCGAGATAGCCTGCGCCGGAGTGGTGGTCTGATCGATAGATTTTCATTTTCTATCCTTTCGATGTGTTTTTTTGCGGGCGGGATTTACCCGCCCGTGTATTCAGGTTCGATGTGCCCTAAGCCACCCTCGACAGGGCCGATGAGCGCCAGTCGAGCAGGACCACTCCATAGATATGGCGCAGCCGAAGCTCAATCTCATCCGAGTGCAACATGGAGTAGTTCGTTGGTGTGTCAGCCATGTGAATTTCAGGCTCGCGGCGATTCATATAAAATCCCACCTCGATGGTCGGCACCTGCATCGGATCGGCGACCATCGCCCAGTCGTTTACGTCCGTCCAGGTCGGCGGAATCAACGGCTCCATATCCATGAAAAATGCAGCCCGCTGCATGCTGTCAGGGTTCGAGGCATCAGTCCTGTACTGCCACCGGGTCAGATCGTCCGCGGTATCTCCCAAATCCGTCGGCACAAGCAGGTATTTGGGGTCATTCATACGCGCCAATCGCGCATTAGACACACCATAGCGCGTCTGTTTCCGCATCGCGGCACGCACAGTCCGTGCACTGGATTCTGACAGCGCGGTCGTGAACAGGTTGCCGTGAGCGGTGGTAAACGCAGCGGTCCCGTCAGCTACTGTTGGGGGATCTGTGTAAAGCGAGTAAATGACGTAATTGAGTGTCAGCGCGGCTGCAATGCCCAGCTCGGTGGGGATGCGGCGAATGGCAGCAACATCGTCATTGGCGATCATTTCCATCGTCAGCTTCTCGATGCCACCGCGTTTGACGACCTGGAGCACTTCTTCCTCATCTTCTGGTGATGTGAGATGCTGATAGGGTTCAGCCTCTGACACTTCGGGCAGAATTCCATAACCGCCGATCCGAACGCGACGGTGTTTCCGGAAGTCCGTGATGGCGCTGATGGCCGATACGATCTTCTCCCACGACATCATATCCCCTGCGGTGTACGCCATGATCAAGCGCCGGTGCAGCGCATCGCCTAAGATCTGGCCGAAATCGGTTGTTCTCAATGTCGCCCAGGCATTTTCGATTTGCGCGCGTGCCCGCTCATTGTGTACGCCCATCAATGCGCCCATAAAATTGGCTTCGCGCATTACATCATACGGATCCACGATGCCGTTTTCTCCTCCACCCATAGACGCAAATGCGTGACGCAGGCTGTAGAACGACTCCACGCCATCCTGATCTTGTCCGCACAAAAACCCGAGCATCGCATTTGTGTGCTTATCCCGCTCCTCATCACCGACCTCTACGCGCCCCATCGAGAGTGGGGCCTGTGCAGGCTGTGCAGCCGATAGGCGCTGATAACGCCCAATAATGGCCTCAATGCCATTGTCGTCCGGCACGTTGCCATCGGATAATACGCCCTGAAATTCCTGGGTCGCCTCAGTCGCGAATACCTCCGGCAGTGATGCCTCGGCTAAGGCCGCGCGAAACGCATTGCGGCTGTTGGTCTGTCTGAGTTCAAGGAGTTGCCCCTGAATGGCCGAGTCACCTGTATTGGCAGGTGGATCTTCTGTGTTGCCAGGCGGGTCTTCTGTGCCAGGCTCGGCAGGTGGATCTTCTGTGTTGCCAGGCGGGTCTTCTGTGCCAGGCTCGGCAGGTGGATCTTCTGTG
>VXRD01000171.1:39371-48051 GCA_009838845.1 Gemmatimonadota bacterium
TTCTGTGTTGCCAGGCGGGTCTTCTGTGCCAGGCTCGGCAGGTGGATCTTCTGTGGATCCCAAATGCTCTGACAATAGCCCGAGCACGTCCTCATCGCTGGCTCCCTGGGGCACGTCTATGCCGCGCGCAGTCAGGAGTGCCAATATCTGCTCTCTGTTCATGTCATCCTCTCCATTCTCGGTTAATGCGCCTATGAACCCGTCTGACGCAGCACCTGCTCGCACCACATCCACCGCATGCACGGCGGTGATGCGCTCAACCACAAAATACCCCCGCTCTCTCCCGTCGGGGCCTTCCATCCATTCGTAATCACCCTCCATATCAAACATCATAGAGATGCCGACCACGTTCTCGTTTCCGCGCTCAGAAGCGTCCGAAAGCAGGGCATGGAGGTCTGTGCCGCACGCATTGCGGGTGATGTGGAGTTCTGCGTAAATCGCCCCATCATTTTCCAGCGCAGAAGCAGCAACCCATCCGCACCGATCCTGCTCCGAATAATTCATCGGGCTGTATCCGTGCTGGTTTTCGCTGCGCATATACGAGGCGATATTGTCCTGGCCGTCCAGCATTTCTGCCGTTAGGGAGACAGAATCTTCGCTGAAGACCATGCGCGGGATGCCGTTGGCAAATCCTGGCCTGAGCAACTGAATGCGCCAGATCCACCCTTTGCTGTCGCCCTCGCCCTGCATTTCTGCCAATGCGCCTAAAAGCGATCCTCTCCGTGGCATGTTTTATCCTCGCTCGTGACGGACCTTGCGACCATCGGCATATACGATCACCAGCGCGTCGGGATCCACCCCGTCGGCGGGGTAAAAATTCCAGGAATCAGGAGCAGCCAGGTCGCTTATCGTCTCGCCTTGGGCGTCTAAGACGGCATTGAGTTTGTCCGAATGCTCGCCCTCGGTCTCACTCCACACCTGAAAAACATCCACCGGCTCCGGCTCCGGCTCGTTGTTGATGAGATCCTGCAACTCGCGTCGCAATGCCCGTGCAGGACGTCCCAGCGCCTCGACCAGCGCCGCTATGCCGCCCCTTTTGTACGCCGATGCCTCATCGGCGGGCGCATCTGCCAGCAGATCCAGGATGTCGCTGTCCGATGCGCCTTCTGGCACTTCTGTGCCGCGCGCTTGCAGCGCCTCCAAAATTCGCTCTCGCTCACGTGAGCTCATATACTCCTCCTGTGTCTATGTGTCTGAAAACAAATCATCTGGAACGTAAATGAGGCTGTAGCACCTACACCGGACAGATTCTTTAGCAGGCAGTGACCAGGCACGCGGGTAAAGCGTCCAAAAGCCTCCGATCCGGTATCTCGCATCCAGTGCTATCGCCCGTTCTTCTGAATAGTCCAATCCTGCCTGTACGTGCGTCGATCGCACATTCGTGTCCCCGCGAGTCTGCCAGTATTTCATTAGTCCAAGATCACGCTCGGACAACGCATCCATCCTGTGCTGCCTGGCCGCGGCGCGAAGCCGTGCCTGTTCGGTCGATAGGATCGTTTCTGCACGCTGTGAGATCGTGCGAAAAATAGATCTGTCAGACAAGTTGCGCCCAATTTCCCCGATGGCCTCGTTGCGCGTCTTGGCGCCCACAGCAGACAAAGCCACTTCCTGCATAATCTTTGCCGATGCCTCGGTGGTCACGCCCTTGAACGTCGTCGATGCAAATTCGACATAGCTGGTGATCAATGCACGGTCGATCATCGGAAAATCTGTGGCAATGCTCGCGATTCTAAGCGTATCGGTGAGATCTGTATCTACCTGATCGGATATTTCATCGCCAGAGACCCCAATCAGACCAGACACGCCCTGATCCATATCGCCGAGCACGTCCTCGATCTCGCGCCTCAGTCCCTCCAAATACACCGTCTCAAACTCGCCAGCACTTTCGAGTCGTCGCACAATGTTTGCGCGCGCCTCGTCGATGAGGCCCTGCGCGGATGTGATACGCACCCTGTCGCGCCGCTCATCCTCATCCATTCGTGCATCAACCTCGCGGCCGTATTCATCGCGCGTTGCCATTCCTGTGCCTCATGTTTTGCGCCATCTCGCCCGCTTTCTTGTACATCTCCATATCCGCCGTGGATGGATTGTTGAGCCTTTCCTTGAGCTCTGATGCCTCGACCTCGATCCCGAATTTTCCTGCGAACATGGACAGAATCTCTATGGCGGTATCATCATCCGTCCAGGAATTTGTCCGCGCGACTGCCAGCGCGCCGATTGTGTGCTGAAATGAGGCTGCCACCTTTTCCAGGTCGGTATTCTGTACCGGCGGTGATTCGACGCGAAAGGGGGCATCTGCACCCACCTGACCGGCACTGTGGGCCGTTTGGAGCACAAAAGCCATCACGCGCCCCGTATCTGTGCGCTCAGTGCGCGACCTGGCAGACAGTGTGCTCTGAGTAGGGAAATCGGTTTCGGCGGCTGTAGCCCTGTTTACGTCGTCCGCAGCCCCTACCCAGTGTTCGGGGAATCCCCAGGCGGACGCGATGTGTTTTTTTACCGATGTGGACGATTCTGCGGCGTCTGAGGCATGTATATCCGGTGTGAGTGTCTGCCAAATCTCGCTCTCATTGTGAGCACGGACAGACCCCGGATCCGGCGCACTCTGGCGCTTGGTCCATTCCACTACACCCGACTGATCCTCACCCTTCAGTGTCACATCCCATATGAATGAGTTCAAGAGACCAACGCGTTCCATCTGGTCGAATAGCATTTGTTCGTGGCCTCGCACCCAATCGATGAATGGGTACAGGTCAGATACGCCCCTGGTCGCACCGATGACGCTGTTTCGCCTGAAGAAAAACGCATCGCCGGACAATGCATCCTCGCCCATCATGTAGCGGATGTTTTCCAGATAGATTCGCTCCGTGCCGTTTTTTCCGCACCTGAGCGCGACCTGTCCGTCCCATTTTCCACTCTCCTGGCATTTTTTTACATCGACGATATTTGAGGGATCGACCCATCCGAGATACACCATACCCTGCCCTGTAGAAACGGGCATCAGCGCCTCGCCCCAAATTGTTTTTTCGCGCACATAATCGCGCATAAACCCCGGCCAATCATTCATCGGGTGATGCCAGTGTTTTTTTAATACCTCATCCGCGCGATCGTCAGTAGATGACACCTCGAATCCCTCGCCGCATACGATATCGACTTCAAGCTCTACCATCCGCTTCGCCAGCGGATTTTTCTGCCACACCTCATGGGCCGCCTCTTGTGCCTGTGCGACCTTCCAGGGTATCAGATTGCGCCTGTTTCGGGTCGCCCCAAGCGGTGTCCAGCCATCATCTTCTCGCGATAGCGAATCGCCTGCCGCGGCCAGTGATGCCTGCTGTTTTTCAGTTGGGGCAGGTACGAGCTTTGCTCCCAGCCACTCTCGAAATCCCATATGCCCTCACTCAGGCGACGAGGCGATCGGTGCGAGCAAACCACCGCTTCAGGCGACTTGCCTGGCGCGCGGGGGCAATGTCTGCGCCCGCAGGTGGCGGGGTTTCCCCTGGCTTTCGCGCCCACTCGCACAGCGCCTTTGCCCAATAATGATCTGCGTGGCCCGTCTGGTCGGTCGTTTTGGCGACGAATCGCTCATGTCCTGTGGCGGTGAGCTCGCGCATCATTGAGTGGAGGCTTTCGCGGACGGTCTCATCATTCGGGATCCGGGTCGCCCTGTCCTCTAATACGTTTTTCAGGTGGTGCGAGAGCATGCTATTATTCGGCTGGGTCTGTGCGATGCCCTCCACCTTTCCAGGGTGGAAATGTTCGGCGTCTTCTGCCAACTGCATCCCGATCCCGGTCCGGTCGATACACACGCGAGACATCGCCGGATGGCGCAGGATTGCATCGAGAATCTTATACTGCACCCGGAACGGAAAATCGCGCATCTCAATCATGGCGGCCTGTTCAGAAGGGTCCGTGCCGTCCGTTCGGTCTATCCACAGCACAGAAAAGTGCCTACTCCTGGCCACATCATACCCACCATAAAGGGTGGTATTATCATCGTGCGGGATGCGGACGATTTTCGCCAGGTCTGGCTCTTCTGGCTTGGCTGTGAGCCGCTCGCGCTCGTGGGACTGCTGTGCAGCACGGATGAGGTCATCGACCCACGACGGACGCTTCACTGGCCCCGCCTCACATGAGCGCAAGAGCTCATAGGGCAGGAAAAATCCGGACTCGTCGATGTTTTTCAGGAGATACTCACGCGCCCAGGCCACCTCATCATCGAGCGCCTGCCTCAGTTGATCGGGCGTGGCTGGCTTGCCTTCGTGATCATATAGCTCCAGCCCCTGCTCAATCGCTTGGTGGATATTGACATCGTAATATTTCCAGATGGGGATTTTGCGCTCCCGCATTTCGTTGAATTTGGACGGCTGCTCGCTCGGCGTACTGGTAATCATCGCCCTGTGCCCGCGCGTGATGGATGCGAAAACGGCAGACCATATCGCCCACGAATTTCTATGAAAACCAAACTCGTCCAGGTAGATCGACATGCCCCGCCCGCGAGCCGTAGATGCGTTCGCTGCGAGTGCCAGCACGCGCCGGCCGTTTTTTAGTGTCACTTCAAGAGCCTTGTGCTCTTTTTCGTCCACAATGATCACCCCCTGCACAATTTCCACACCATGTCCGATCGCCCCCAAATGAGCACCCAGGTCGAGCATCAACTCCCTGCCCTGCCGCTCGGATGCCGATAGCATCAACCAATCGTCCTTATCCTCCACAGTCTCAAAGCTGATTTTCAGGGTCGCTGCACACGATTTTCCGCCCTGCCGGGTGATGCAGGCAAAGAGAAAACGCGCCCGATCCTCCACGATCGCCTTCTGGTATCGCGTCAAATCGAGCACCAGGCCGCCGGAGGTGACCTGATCCCCGCCATATTGATGCGGGTATTTATCCCGCTTTTTTTCTGCCTCTTGGGCGATGGATTTGGGATCCGCGAAAATCTCAGGATTTTCCAGATCGGTGCTCGGTTGGATCATTCGCTCTCCTGTGGCCTCGATGTACTCAGGCCATAAAACTTTTTTCTGACGTAATCGATGGTTTCCTGGTCTGTTTTGCCCACCATCTTCTTGCACACCTCATCCGCCGCCCGCCGAATGCGTTCGCTGTAATACACCCGCATTCGCTCGCGAATCACCTCTGCTCTGTGCATTGATACGACCAGGCGGCCAAGCTCGACAGGTGTGGACTCGGTAAAATCTACACCCTTGTCCATCGCATCCATGATGCCGCTCATGAGCAGGTCCATCATGACCTGCGACAGTTCGATGGACGGATTTTTGCCGAGCTCCTCCATCATTGCCGCCGCCTGTGATTTTATTTTCCTGACTTCTCGCCACTTTGCCAGCATCTTGGAGTGGTGGCGCTGGATGGAGGACTTGCCGACATCCTCCCCCATAGCACGGAGCCACTCCTCGATCTCGGCGAATGTGTGGCCCTCGTCATAGCGCTTGAGGATCTCATCCTGCAAGGGCTTGGGTAGCTGGGATATTTTGCTTCTGGGTGGCATGGGTTATTCGTTTTCTGGGATGGTCACAGATTCGTTCGTGCAGGTGCCGTCTATGATATCCTTGCCTGCCGCACGCAGCGTGACCAGATAGGTCGTGATTTTCATCACCGCAGGATACGAAATGTCCAGAAACCCTAACAGTGGGTCGGCCAGGTATCTGCACTCGGCCAGGACAGCCTCTTGCGACAAGCTGGCATACCCGGACTGGTCGAGGGTTTTTTTAAGCGTTAGTCCGCCCACTGGCACGCCGACACCTGGAGCGAGGATATTGACACACCGCAAAATATCTCCGCGTAATATTTTCAGCTCAATCTCATTCATAACGGGTTCCTATATAGGCTGTTTTGTGACATCGTAAACCTCTGCACCCTCAAGGGCATACGATCGTGTGGGGTTTTCCAGCGTGCATGGGGGCTGTCCGTAGCCATCCCCTCGCTTCGTGCCCGGATCGTGCGTGACGATATCTATCGCGCCGTCTGTGCCGGCTGTGTAGCCAATGGCCAATAAAAAATGTGGTCCATTGCTACCTCGCATACGCAGGACTACCGGATTTTCCTTGTCGATCTGCTCGCGCACGGCTGCACCCACCTCGGCCAGATCGGCACTCTTAATTGACCGGTGTTGCGCGCCCACGCCGTATTTTTCGAGGAGTTTTGTGATAGTCGCCCAGACCACGGCGGCACCATCGGCATACCCGCCACTTTCTTGGAGGTATCGATTCAAGATGACCGGCGTCACATCGCGCCCCAGGTGATACCCTGTCAGCGCAGAGAGGGCAGCGACTGCACAGCCACCATCTTCCATCAAGCACCCCGTGTACCCCACCTCGCCGATGTGCGTTTGACCCCATCGCGGATCACCCTGCACGATGTGAGAGACGCCAAGGATGACTGCTGTGGGGATGATTGTTTCGGGTCGCGCAGGCGGCACTTCTTCGGGCCCTGACGCTATGGTCTCCTCTGCGAGCCTGTGCACCAGGACCGCGCGCTCTTGTGTTAGCGCAGATATGAGCGCGTCTATCTGTGCGAGCCTATTGGCTGTGTCGATCATAGTATGTCATCCTGCTGTCGCCGATTGTGGCGATTGTGGAAGGGGAGATGCTGCGCCACGTCCAGCGCGACATTGTGCACCTCGCTCTGGATGCGGTCGATTTTTTTGCCCATCTCGGTCAGATCGTTTCGGATGGCGGCATGAGACGTTGTGACCTGCTCGGCCAGGGCGTTTTTTTCGCCATCGCGGGTGATGCTGGCCTCGATCGCACGATTTAGCTTCGAGTGGAGGATCTTGATTTCTTCGTGGAACTCGTCCAGCACTTTCGATGTGCGGTTCGACTGTACGAGGGATGTGACGCCGGTCACACCGCCCACACCGCCCACACCGCCGCCCAGCCCTACGAGGGTGCTGGCCGTCTGTGTGTCCTGCGCCAGCGCAGCACCCACGAGACACAGGAGCATCAGTAGGTTTGTGATGAGGATTATAGCCATTCTTCGTCCTCCTGTGTGTCCTCGCCTGCTTCCTGCTCTTGTTGCGCAGGTTCAGGCTGAGGAGTGCCACCTATCGCCCCAAACACCCGCTCATAGCCCTCGGGATCCATCCGCACGGCAATGAACGACAGGAGGGACGCGATTCGGTCCAATTTAATTTGGAATGCATGAACTTCAGGGAGCTCCTTGCCGCTCTCGTCACGCTCCACGATCCGCTCGATGACCTGATCGGTCACAAATCCAGCCGGGTTAGTGACGATTTTCAGAATATCCAGGCCGAGCTTCATATGTCCTCCTGACGAGCCTCATGCCATGCCCTGTTCTCGAGGTGCTCGTCCGCGATATCCTCCTTCGACTGTCCGTGATACGCGACTGCGAGGCGCTCACAAATCAGCGTTTCTGCGACCGAGATATCATCCACAATGATATCAGCGAGTATCCGGCCGTATTTTCCGCGCTCAGTGCCCCGGAGCACCACCTCGCCACCCGCCGGACACATACCCACTACACGCGCTTTCGCCATGAGACCCATGCGTTTTTCGTCCAGGTCTCGCGTGCGGCATTCCGGTGTGTCAATGCCGACAATCCGCACGCGTTCCTCTTTCCAAACGCCGTACCCGAGATTGATCAGCACATCCACCGTATCACCGTCCACGACGCGTTCTATTCGTGCCCTATTATCCATTTTTTCTCCTTTTTCCGCCCGGCCAGTCCCCTGCCCGGGCGGAACAAAACCCTCTCAGAGGGGCATAAATGCGATCTGTGCCCCAAAAATCGAACCTATCTATTTACCCTACCCAATGGCAGATCGTGAAAAACGATTCTAAGCCCTTGTTTTTTTGTGTCTCTGTGGGCTCACTTCAGCAGCATGAGCCTGATTGTGGCCACAGTGCTTTCTCCTGCGCTCGCAATGTGGGCAAAATAAATGCCCGACGCGACGCGGCGACCACCGTCGTCTCTCGCATCCCACCTCACCCGGTAGGTGCCGGCGGCGTGATCGCGGGAGACTACTTCGCGCACGCGCTGACCCATAATATTGTAAATCGAGATAGAGACATGCCCACCGCCAGAGGTGTAGGAAATCGTGGTCTCTGGGTTGAATGGGTTGGGGTAGGCTACAGCAGTAGATTTTCCAAGCCAGTTGACAATCTGTGTGTATGCCAGCTTGTTCTGAAAGACCGTTTTTTCGTCATTGTCTGTGACAAGAACTGCCCGCATTCTCCCGCTGGATGGCACCCCATAAACCCTGACCACTTGTGTTTCTACTTCGACAACGCTGTCTCCTGGAGCCATAGCGAAAACAACAAGGGTGGGGTCTAAGGAGAATGTGGTTGCGAGCCGATCAAATCTAACGCTAACATGGACACTGTCTGTGACAGGTCCTTCAGTACTAACTGTGAAACTGATTATATCACCACCAGCTGCTTTTTCCTGATTTGCTGCGATTGATAGATATGTTGTATCAATTTCGGCCACAGGATCGATCTTTGGTGGTAATAGGCCAAATTCTCGTAAGTCGTCGGGTGTATATCCGAGCGTGTAGAGCCACCGGATATATTGGATAAGGTCTTCAGTCGGTGGATCGTTCGCCACTGGCTGCTGCTCTGAATCAGGCGTCTCAGCAGGTGGATCGTTCGCCACTGGCTGCTGCTCTGAATCAGGCGTCTCAGCAGGTGGATCGTTCGCCACTGGCTGC
>VXRD01000171.1:48061-51625 GCA_009838845.1 Gemmatimonadota bacterium
TGGCTGCTGCTCTGAATCAGGCGTCTCAGCAGGTGGATCGTTCGCCACTGGCTGCCTGTCAAATGCTTTCGCGCTCGATCCGGGCGGGTGGACTTCGACGACGCGACCAGACTGGGAAAAGTGGTTTTTCCGGATTATCAAGTGCTGCTCAACCTGGGGGAGCGAGTGTGTGGATGTGAATTCGAACGAAATATTACCGCGCGTGAGCCCCGAAATATTCACGCAGGCAAGCTGCGGTGTGGCATTTGTCACCCCCGGCTCCCGATCCTGCCCGACGCTCGTGATGTTGAGCAAACCAGATGAGATTTTGGTCGGAGGTGTTGTGGAGATATCGTAGAGGTCATACGAGGGCTGGACAGTGAATCCTACTGGCTTCGAGAGGTCGAACCCATAGACATCATCCGGGTCGGAAGTGGCGAATTCTGGTCGTTGCCAGAGACACCGATCGATATTCCCTGCGTGTACGCGGTGGGAGCGGATGATCGCGACCTCGTCCTCCCACAGCGTGACACTGACGGTTTTCGACCCGCCAGGCACCAGTGTCCATCCATCGGGAACCTCAAAGGAAAAAGTCACGGTAAGCGGTCCGGATAAAAAATTATCGTCCCTGACCGCACACATCCACATCTGATACCTGCCCGCCGCTCGCGGTGCGATTTTCAGAGTGTCTGTGCCGTCGCGGTCCGTAATCCATATTTTTAGACGCTGATCGATCTCCTTGCGCGAGCCGCTGACTGTCCAGGGTATTCTCAGGGTGTCGGTTATATCGTGCGAAAATCGGAGATCGAGGGTGGCAATTTCGTCGTATTGAGGCGTGAATACCTCGTTGGTAGATTCACGGAGATTGATTTCACGCGGGATAAAATTGATGTGTTTCGTCGTCTGCGCGTCCGCCGCATGTATCGCAAAAAAATAGATGAGCACAAGGCTCATAAAAATGAAAAAAACCAACTGAAATAGGTCGTTTTTTTTGAACATCTTACCCCCAATCTGATATGTCGATCTCTCCGGTGGAGAACGGCGTCCACACCCATACCCCATACCCGGCTTCCACGGTCACGCCAATGACCCCGCCATTCGGGCGGATTTTATGATGCCCCACCCGACCAGAGAGATCCGGGGCATTCTGGCGCGATGCGATGCGCACCTCCACACCCCCCTCATTTGAGATGTAATAGGAGTCTCCCGAGATCAGTCCCGCCCCCGAGACAATATTTTTTGGGGTCGGTGTGACTGTAATGGATTGCGTTTCTATGGGCATGCGTCCTCCCTAAACCACAAATGCAGTGATGAGTGCAGCGTACACGATCGGATTGTTATTGGTGTCCGCCTCATCACCGCCGCGCCAGAATGAAAGCTGATGGGACGTGGGGTTGTATTCCACCGTCCAGACGTATGTGTCTGAGCGGACATGCACGACACCGACCGCCATCGTGGTGACCTCGTCCGTGATCTCTGTATTCGAGCCGCTATACCAACGCTGCCCGTCGCTCCCTATATAAAACGAGCGATACCACGAGGAGTGGTCGCCGGTCGAGTCATGGATAAATTGGCCGCTGGAGCGATTCTCAGTGTTGATATTGTCGGGCGTCACCGTCAGCGTATCTATTGCACAGAGAAAATCGAACGCGATATACTCATATTTTTTGCCCGTAGGCGGGGCGGGCAGGTCATAGGTATCCGTCTCGCCCTGGAGAAGCATCTCGTTCTCTCCAAGATCGCTGTTTTCCAGGAGCACTCGAAACTCTCCACCACCGCCACGACTGCCGGGGGCACTGCCCTGTGCTGGGAGCGGGAGAAAAAAAGACATTCATTACCTCGACACAGAAAGCCCGAAAATCCAGTAATAGGCGTCTCGACCCGAATATGCGAGTCGCACATGCGGTGAGAGCGAGAAATGGGGGAGGTCGATTTTTTGGGAGGCGGTGATATTCGCATCGTGAAAATCGAGCGACCCATCGGCATCAGAAAGGCCAACCGAGGCACTGACATCTATGCAGCGGATCCGGGTGCTACCAGACAGGCTGATATACCAGTCGTAGTCCCACGCCGGGCGGTTGGAAAAATTGTAACCGACTGTGATTTTGGGGGATAGTGGGGCAGGGAAGCGCAGGGAGGAGAAGACTTCGGTGGCCGTATCCTCGCCATTGTCGTCCGCATAAAAATCTTGATGGACGCCAACCGAGAACATGGCCTGGTCGGTGGAAAATGCATGTGCGACAGTAACGCTCGCCTGATCGAATACGTCCAGGGAGTCACGATCCTGGATAAACCCGTGTGCGCGAACACCGACCGAAAAGCCGCCCGAGACAAGCCCGACATGTGGCTGGACGCCGATTGTACCGGCACTGCCAATCTCCTGGCCACGAAAGACATGACCGGATAGCACGTCCGCGCCAAGATGATACTCTGCTGCGTGCGTGGCGGACGCAAAAGCCAACAAGGAAAACAGAACGAGAAGTTTACGCATGAGACCTCCTTGATATGGGGTGCCTGGCACGCCGCTCGTGCGTCGGCTAAAGGGTTGTCCATTGTGGCCCCTTTCAAGCCGTGGGGAGATGCAACATGCCTGGCATAAAAAATTTGGGCGCATAATATACCAGTTTTTCGAGGGTGGATTGACGCTGTTTTTGGACGTTTTTTTGATAGCAAAATGCTATCATTTTGTAGTACGCGGGTACAAAAAAACAGGTCACAGCAAGGGAGCTGTGACCTGTTTTTGGGGGTATCGGGCGGGGTAGTTATTGTGCTGGCGGCTGGCCGCGAAGGAGGTAGGATGCTGCGCGGTCGCCCTCCTTCGATAGGATATGCTTATGGAGAAGTGCGCGAATCATTTCAGGGAGAGAGACGCCTTCTTCCGTCGCGTAACGCATCGCGAAATAGTGCTCACAGTCATTCATTCTAACAAGTGTTTTATGGTCGCGCGGCATGTGCTCTCCTTTGCTTTTGTGCCCCCGTGCGAAAGTTCCGTTCCACCAGAACTTTGCGGCTTTTACGCTGTGCCCTGATAAACATGGCAGATAGATTTTAATTGACTGGCATATTGATAGATGTCATTGATTGAGTCAATCGGCTCGCGAGTTTCCTTTTTCTTTTCATCAAAAACACCTAAGTATTTCTGAGAACCATTAAAGTGTAGCCTGCAAATAGGTTTTCTGTTGTTGTCGTCAAGCAGTATGCCGCAATAGCTGATGCGGTCGCGCATCGCTATGCGCGAAAGGTCTATTGTGTCATAAAGAATAGATTTCACGGCAAAAAACGCTTCCCACTCTTCCTCTGTTGTAACAATTAGAGCGTTTTCTTCTTCGTCGTCAGACTGAACTGGGTCCGCCTCAGATACCTCATCGCCATCTTCGCCTGCAAGTGCGGATTTTAGGCGCTCATTGATCTGGTCGTTGACAAACTGATGGAAGGCTCGCTTAGTAATATCTGCAAATTGCTCAATTACCGACTGCGTTTTCATGCCAGAATAAACACCGCCAATACAGAAACGCACAAAATTCTCTGTGGGAGATTCGTATTCAGCAGACAATATACTTCTTATTTCTCGGGTGTATTTAAGCT
>VXRD01000172.1:0-2268 GCA_009838845.1 Gemmatimonadota bacterium
TTTTTCATACAGAATCCGTTTACACATCAGTTGTCCGGCCTCCAGGTGCTGCCAGAACGCACAACAACCCCTCTGTCCTGAAGGGCTGGGATATGCGTCCTGTATGATATGGTACTCAACGGATTACCCCTCAGATCAACCAAATCTCCAGTGTCCAATCCCGTATTTGCCACAAGAGGCGAAAGGTCCGAGATGCTATTGGCGTAAAGAACCAGCGTATTCAGACGGGTCAAACCCGATAAGGGCGTGAGGTCCGTGATACTACTGTTGCGATAAACAGCCAGATTTGTCAGATTAGTCAAGCCAGATAAGGATTTAAGATCCGAAATGCTGGTGCGGGCAAGAGACAGTGTTATCAGATTGGTTAAACCCGATAGGAACGCAGCGTCTGAGATACTGGTGCGAGTAAGATACAGTGCTGTCAGGTTGGTCAAGCCCGATAAGGGCGTGGCGTCCGAGATGTTTGGGTTGAAGGAAAGCCGCAGATATGTCAGGTTGGTCAAACCCGATAAAGGCGTGAGGTCTGTGATGTAGTTATAGTTAAGCCGCAGATATGTCAGGTTGGTCAAACCCGATAGGGGCGTGATATCCGAGATCCTGTTGCTGTAAAGATACAGCCTCTCCAGGTTGGTCAAGCCCGATAGAGGCGTAACATTCGAGATACTGTTGTTGTGAAGATACAGCCTCTCCAGACTGGTCAAGCCCGATAGAGGCGTAACATCCGAGATACTATTGTTGTGAAGATACAGCCTCTCCAGACTGGTCATGTCCGATAGAGGCGTAACATCCGAGATACTGTTGTTGTAAAGCAACAGCAATCCCAGATTGGTCATACCCGATAAAGGCGTGATATCCAGGATGTTGTTGTCGGTAAGAAACAGCCATTTCAGACTGGTCAAACCAGATAGGGGCGTAAGGTCCATAAGCCTGTTGCGGGAAAGATTCAGATATGTCAGATTGGTCATACCCGATAAAGGCGTGAGGTCCGAGATTCTGTTGCCGGAAAGATTCAGATATATCAGGTTGGTTAAGTCTGATAAGGGCGAAAGATCAGAGATGCTGTTGCTGTTGGCATAACGTCCTTCCACTATCTCATCACCAAAATCCAGCAATATCAGACGGGTGGCAAACTCAAGCCCGGTCAAATCCCTGATATTCGCGTTCCGTGCCCTAAGGCGCGTCAAAGTCGCCATCTCATCCCGCGTGATCGGCGCACCACTCGCCTTGCTGAGACTATCCTCAATAACAGCGCGCAGATTCGCATCCGGAATGGCAACAAGCGCCACCTCATCATCGCTTTTGCCAAAACTACTGCTAAAAATTAGAAAATCGGAAAATCCAATTTCGCCATCGCCATCCAGATCGTATCTGGCATCATAACGCCCATCCCCCTGACGCGACCCAAACTGACCTGCAAATGCCAAAAAGTCGGCAAAATCAACAGTACCATTGCCATCAAAGTCCGGAGCAAGGGCTTGATCGCCCGCCGTACTATCCTGTGCCGAAAGAGACAGCGGATACATTAAAAGCGCGAATGTCGATAAGATAAACAGAATCTGTTTACGCATCAATTTCTCCTTTCATCACTCTCAAACAATTCCATCATCTCACGGAAAATGTCTTGCTCGCTCTTCTCCACCGCGGGCTTCAACGCGCCAAAGCGCACCTCAACTCTTCTGCTCTGAAGGGCTGGGATATGCGTATTGATTGATGTATCACTCAACGGATTATTCCGTATATCAACCACATCTCCAGTACCCAATCCCGTATTTGCGACCAGAGGCGAAAGATCCAAGATGCTGTTGTTGAGAAGATACAGCCCTATCAGACTGGTCAAGCCTGACAGGGCGGACACATCCGAGATGTTGTTGTCGGAAAGCCCTAATCCCTCCAGATTGGTCAGGCCTGACAGGGCGGATACATCCGAGATGTTGTTGTCGGAAAGCCCCAATCCCTTCAGATTGGTCAGGCCTGACAGGGCAGACACATCCGAAATGTTGTTGATGTCAAGATCCAGCCTTGTCAGACGGGCCAAGCCTGACAGAGGTGTGATGTTAGAGATGCTGTTGTTCTCAAGATACAGCGTTCTCATACGGATCAAACCCGATAGGGGCGTAATATCCGAGATGCTGTTGGTACGAAGATCCAGCGTTATCAGACTGGTCAAGCCTGACAGGGCAGATATATCCGAAATGTTGTTGCCGCGCAGAAACAACTGTAGCAGATTGGTCAAGCCTGATAGGGGCGTGACGTCCGAGATGCTGTTGT
>VXRD01000172.1:2368-24102 GCA_009838845.1 Gemmatimonadota bacterium
CAGATTGGTCAAGCCTGATAGGGGCGTGACGTCCGAGATGCTGTTGTTATCAAGATATAGCCGTTCCAGATTGGTCAATCTTGATATAATACCAGATAGTACAGAAAGGTCTGAGATTGAGTTGCCGCCAAGATCCAGCCTTGTCAGGTTGGTCAAGCCCGATAGGGGCGAGAAATCGGAAATATGGTTACTATTAACATAACCCACACCAGACACCAATTCTGTGCCGAGGTCCAAATTCGTCAGACTGATTGCCAACTCAAGCCCGGTCAAATCCCTGATGTTCGAGTTCGGAACTTCAAGTTCTGGGAAGAATGCCATCTCAAGATCGGTGATCGGATCATCTGATGCCTTGCCCATAGCGATCTTAATCGCCGCACGCAAGTTGGCATCCGGGATATTTGCTTCTGATAGGTTGGACAGACGCGACAGTACTGACCTGCCCCTGATCATCCTGTCGTCGTAAAGAAACAGCACTGTCAGGTTGGTTAAGCCAGACAATGGCGAGATATTCGAGATACTATTATAGGAAAGGTTCAGCGATGTCAGGTTGGTTAAGCCAGACAATGGCGAGATATCCGAGAATAAATTGCCGGAAAGAATCAGCACTGTCAGGTTGGTCAAGCCCGACAGAGGTGTGAGGTCCGAGATGACATTATCGGAAAGAATCAGCGATGTCAGGCTGGTCAAGCCCGACAATGGTGTGAGGTCCGAGATGCTATTATTGGAAAGGTTCAGCGATATCAGACCAGTTGCAAATTCGAGTCCGGTTAAATCGCGAATATACGAATCCGGTGCCTCAAGGCGTGTCAAACTCGCCATCTCTGCCCTGCTGATCGACGCACCCCTCGTCTTGCGCAGTGCAGACTCGATTGCTGTGCGCAGATTCGCATCCGGAATGGTAACTATCCCTGTACTGCCATCGCCAGACGTAGATACCTCTTTGCCAAAGCTACTGCTAAAAAGCAGAAAATCGCCAAAGCCAATTGCACCATCGCTGTCCAGATCGTACTTCGCTTCATATTGTCCATCGCCCTGACGCGCCCCAAACTGACCCGCAAACGCCAAAAAGTCGGCAAAATTAACCACACTATCGCCATTAAAGTCTGGCGTAACGGCTTGAAACTGTAACGCAACGCGAATATCCAGATTCACAGTCTCAAATTGCCCACCCCGACTGAGTTCTGCACGCACCAACCGAATCGTTGTGCCAGAAAACATAGCCGTTGTGCGAAAGCGAACGGTACCCACCAGACCGCTATTGGCGGTTGCTTGACCACCCAGAGATGCAATGCCAATTTCGACAAAACCCGTACCGTGCTCTGGCAGAGCCTGAGCATTGGGCAAGACATCGCCAGCATCAAAGCCCTCATACACAACCTGCGCGGCATCGTATTCAAAGCGCGCAGCAAGGCCGTTCGCATTCTGAATACCTGTGCCGAAGATCTGAATAGCAATAACCTGATCTGTGGACATATTGAGAGAGGTAACGGCTTGATCGCCTGCGGTACCATCCACATCCAGCGAGAGGGAAAAGGTATTTTGTGCCGAAAGAGACAGGGGGTACATCAGAAGCGCGAGTGTTGATAAAATTGACAGAACTCTATTCCGCATCGGTTTCTCCATGAGTTACAAATTTTAATGCTAACCGCCTTTAATTATTAATCGCCTGTCGCGCCGCTTCCAGGAACGTTTCGTAATTCCGACCACTGCGCAATACGCGGACAATCACGCCTCTGGCGTCTAAAAACAGCGAGGTGGGATAGCTTGTAACCTCATACGCATTGCGCGCTTCTCCCGTCGAGTCGAGAACAAAAGTCCAGGTGTAGCCATATCTTGTGATAAAACGCAGCTCCTGGATGCGCGTGTCTCGTACACCAATGCCGACGATCTGGATAGAGTCGGCCATGGTATCTTGCAACTTTTGTATGGCGGGCATTTCAGCAACACAGGGAGGACACCAGGTTCCCCAAAAGTTGAGAAACACGGGTTTGCCGCGTTGTTCATAGAGATTGAACGATTCGCCAGTGAGGGTTCTCAGCGTAAAGTCAGGGGCTTGCATCCCAACTTGAATGCCAATGGGAGCATCGGTGGTTGGCGGAGGGATTGTGATTGTCTGCCCGTAGAACTGGGCAAAAATGACAAAGTCCCGAAAATTGACTGCGCCATCCCCGTTCAGGTCAAACTGAGTCTGGGTCGTTCCATACCCCTGTGAAAATGCGATAAAATCGGCAAAATCCACTTTGCCGCTGTTATTGAAATCGCAATCTGATGCGATTGGTGCTGCGTGTACACAGGCAGGTAGAAGCAGGAAAAGCAATGTCCTGACATACTTAAACATGAGCACACCTCCAGAAAATACGCGCATATTCATTTCTATGTAATGATATTATGCGAAATAATTAGCACATACATTTGAAAAAAATAGCCAATTAAAAACTCGTTGTCAAGGCAAGAGTGCGAAATAATTAGCAGTATTTTTGATACCCGGACAGACACTGTTTACGCATCAGTTTCTCGCATATTTACGACAACGACTCCACCGCCTCAACAAGTGCCTCTGTAGTAATCCCAAAATGTGCCCAGGTCGCTTCGAGACCTTCCGACGGTGCAATCCTCGGATCTGTAATCCCCACATGCGCGTGGGCAATGTTGCACGACGAACCCACCAACCCTGCAAACCCGCGCAAACCCGTCTCAGGCGTCCCAATCTTTCCATCTTCAATCGTCGCCAAACCCTCGTAATTCGCCAGCACCTCATTCAACGCCCCATCGGGCAGCGGCAACCCATTCACCACATACACATCTGTCGGCTTGCCCTGCGCGAGCAAAACCTCGGCAGCCTCCGCGCCCAAAAAAGCTGGCGCGCCAAAAGCCAAAATCGCATGCCTTGCCCCATCGTATTTGCGGAAAGTCGTAATCGGCTCCCACGCCTCCCCCGGATTCCACAGAGAACCCGACCCATCCTGCTTTTGCAAAACCGGCAAACCCGAATCGCGCGGCACCCCAATAATATGCCCGCCGTAATGCGCCGCCATATCCTTCACCGCCAAAAACGCCACACGCGCATCTGCCGGTGCGTAAAACCGGTGCAAATAGGGCAAATACGTCAACCCCACATTAATCCAGTCAAGCCCCCAACCCGAAAAGTGATCGCGCCCTGTACACGCGCCCACATGAGAGAGATGAAACACCACATTAATACCCTCATTCACCCCATTCAAATTGCGCTGATACTGCCACATATCAAACCCCTCGCGCGCAATCCCCTCAAAAAACGCGGCAAAAGTCGAAACCACATTGAGCTGCGGCTCGTGCGAACTCATCGCCAGACCATTGGCGATAAGCGTCGCGGCTTGCTCCTCAATACTCATCTCAAACTGGTGATCGTCTGACAAATGCGCCCGAGCAGCCGCCAACTTCGTCGAAGGATCCAAATCGCAACTCACCACAAACACGCGATCGGGATGCGCCTCAGCCACCAGAGCATAAGCCGCCGCTGCACCATCGCGCGGACTCGCCTTCTCAGTCGGCAAATCAGCCGCCGCTGCCTTCCCCGCCGGAATCTCCAAATTCGCACTACCGGGTGCTGGCCGCGCCCTCGTAATAACCGTGCGCGACCCATTCTGCCGGAGCATTGCAAGCGCCCCTGCTTGATCAGCCGTCGCCTCAAACATCGCCCCACCGAGCACCTCTGCCTCAACGCGCCCCTGCATACTCCCATCGTGATGATTCTCTCCACCCGGCAAATCATTCACCAAAAACAAACACTCCAGCATCGGCTCTGTATCCCGAAAACTCATCAGCGACCCCGGAATCCACACCTGCTTATCCATCGGCACATCGTGTTGCGCGGCAAACGCCTCCACCGCCTCAGTCACCCCATAGCGCTCGCCAAAAGTCCTCAGCGTCACATCCTCCCCGGAAAACCCCGTGGGATAAATCAGACTCGGTCTGCCCTGCTGCGCGAGACCATACCCCTCTCGGTAAGCCCGATAAAGCGCGGCATTATCGTGAAGCGACGCAACCTCCAGCACCTCCACACCCATCGCCGAAATAGCACTTCGCGGATCCACATCCATAATACTCGCCGTACTACCCGACAACTGAATGCCATTGCGATGCATCACATAAGTAATCGGCGCACCGTGTACACTCGCCCCATTAAAACCATTGAGACCCTGTCCTGAAATCCACCCCGCATCCCCGCAATGGGCAATCACCCACGCATCGTCACACAATGCCTTCTTGCCCAAAGCCAGCCCCACAGCCACCGGAATCATCACCCCCAAACGCCCACCATTGAGCTGTGTTCCCCCCGGCAACCATGCCACGTGCCCGGGAAAATCCAGCCCGCGCCGAAACCTCTCGACAACGCCCTCTGCCGCCACAAAACCAAACGCCGCCAACGCCGAATAATACCCGACACTCGTATGCGCGTGCTCAATCGTATAAGTACGCGTATCGTAATCCGCCACAGACAGCGTCATCAACAACCCCGGGATCAACTCCAATCCCCCGCCCAAATGATCTAATTCCCCAATCTCAGCCAACGACGACAGCGCCCGAATCGCCGTGCGCGCGCCCTCAATCTGCAACGCCGTCAACGCCCGGTCTTCCGCTTCCTCAAGCGACTCAATCGTCGCAATATCAATATGCAGCCCCAGAACATCGGACGCGATCTCATCCCCGAGAAATTGCGTATCCTTCAACAGCGCATCATTGCGCTCCCCTTGTCTTTCTGCCAACGCCTTCATATTCGACATAATCTCTCCCCAGCCAGTGATAAACAAATTGCCATACGGTAACAATCCTAAAATAAACGTTCACCCCGCAACAATCCAGAAAAATCCCATCCATAAAATTCTGGCATCCATGCCCTGTCTATGTTATGTTTCACCCTTCACCCTTCACACTTCCATCCAAGGAGTCCAAAAATGCCAACCATGATCGCCGCGCAAATGTACACCGTGCGCGACTTCACCAAAACCATCTCAGACATTGTCGAATCCGTAAAAAAAGTAAAAGCCATTGGTTACGACGCCATGCAAGTCTCCGGCTTTGGTCCCATTGACCCCGCAGAACTAAAAAAAATAGCCGATGACAACGACATTGAAATCTGTGCCACACACACCGGCTTTGACCGCATGCGCGACGACACACAAGCCGTCATAGACGAACATCACCTCTGGAACTGCAAATACCCCGCCATCGGCAGCCTCCCCGCGTCTTATCGGGAAGACGGCGAAGCCGGATATATCCGCTTTGCCAAAGACGCCTCCGAAGTCGGCCACAAACTCGCCGACGCGGGCCTGACCTTTGCATATCACAATCACAACTTTGAATTTCAAAAATTCGGCAACCGCACCGCCCTTGAAATCATCCTGCAAGAAACAGACCCCAAAGCAGTACAACTCGAAATCGACGTGTACTGGGTACAGGCAGGAGGGGGCGACCCCGCCGAATGGATCCGCAAAGCCAACACCCGCATAGACCTCGTCCACGTCAAAGACATGGCCATTGAAGGCCGCGAAACCCGCTTTGCCGAAGTTGGCGAAGGCAACCTCAACTGGCCCGCCATCTTTGAAGCCGGGCGCGAATCCGGCACGCGCTGGTACATCGTCGAACAGGACCGCTGCTACGACCGCGACCCCTTCGACAGCCTCAAAATCAGCTACGACAACCTCCGCGCCATGGGTTTGTCTTGAACTATCGGGCGACCACAGGGGGTCGCCCCTACAATTAATAATATTATCACATCCGTTTTCATCCCGGAGTTCCCCATGCCTTACACAGATCACATTGAACAGGCCAAAGACCCCGTCACCTGTGCAGTACTCACCATCAGCGACACGCGCACCGAAGCCGATGACAAAAGCGGCAAAATCATAAAAGAACTGGTCGAAGCCGCCGGTCACAGCATCGCGTTTTACCGCGTAGTTAAAGACGAAGCCGACCAGATACGCGCGCTCATCAAACAAATCGCCGAAAAAGGCGAATGCCACGTCATCCTCACCAATGGCGGCACCGGCATAGCCGCGCGCGACACCACCTATGAAGCCGTCACAAGCCTCCTCGACAAACGCCTCGACGGATTTGGCGAAGTATTTCGCTTTCTCTCATGGGAAGACATCGGCTCGGGCGCCATGCTCTCTCGCGCCGTAGCAGGCGTGTACAAAGACACCATGATCTTCTGCATGCCGGGATCATCTGGCGCCGTGCAACTCGCCATGGAAAAACTCATCGTACCCGAACTCTCACACCTCGTCTGGGAAATCTGGCGACAAAAATAGAGATGGGAAAAGCAATGAATAACCGCGCAAAAATACTTCTTCTAATTTTGCTCTTCTGCCAACCAGCAGACGCGAAAGCGGACTGGCCGAACTGGGGCGGACCCAACAGAGACTTTAGAGTCAACGATACAGGCGTTTTCCCCCCCGATCAAAACTACGCCCTAAAAATCGTCTGGAAAAAGCCCCTCGGCGCTGGCTACTCATCCATCTCGGTTCTCGGCGACCTCGCTGTAACCATGTACTCCGATGAAACCTTTGATTACGTCATCGGCCTCAACACAACAGATGGATCAGAACGATGGAAATACAAAATCGGCACCGCATATCTCGGTCACTACGGCTCGCAAAGCGGTCCCCTATCAACGCCGATATTGACAGAAAACAAAGTCATCGCATTAGGACCCCGGGGAAAATTATTCTCACTCGACGCGAATACAGGAAAAGAACTTTGGGCGATAGACCTCGTCGCAACCCATCGTGCCACAGTGCCATTTTGGGGCTTTACCTCATCCCCAATTTTACACGACAATCGCCTGATCGTCCAAACCGGTGGAACACATGCAGTCTCCGCTTATAATCCCGCATCAGGCGACTTGATCTGGTCGGCATTTAGCGACTCGGTCAACTACCAATCGCCTGGCCTATTCGCCTTTGACAACCGCAAACACCTCGTCTTCTTTGGCAACAAATATCTCGCGGGCTTATCTCCCAAAACCGGTGAAATCCTGTGGCAATTTGCACATCGCGGACAGACCGGCGCGGGGCATACCAGCGGGCATCCCGTCGAAATTGGCGAAGGGCGATATTTTGTGAAAAACGGCGGCATGCTAATCGGCTTGAGAGCCGACAGCGAAACCTTTGCCGCAGAGGAAATCTGGCGGACCCGCCACATTCGGGGAACGTACAGCTATGCGGTATTTAACGCAGAACTTCTATTTGGATATAACGGCCGCATACTCACATGCATCGATACAAACACCGGAAACCGCTTATGGCGGTCACGCGAGCCGGGAGATGGCTTCCCCATCATCGTGGATAATCACCTCGTAATCATGACAAAAGAAGGCGACCTCGCCGTCGCGCAGGCTTCGGGTGAGGGATACCGCGAAACAGCCCGTTTGAAACTCTTCGACGAAATTGCCTGGACGCATGCCAGCCTGGCCAATGGCAGGTTTTACGCGCGTAGCATGTCGGAAATCGCCTGTATCGAAGTCGTGCCAGAAACACAAATAGCAAAATCAGACGCAGAAGACATTGCGCCAAACTCGCGCTTTGCACAATTTGTCGAAAAAGTAAAACAATCCACAGACAAAAAAACGCAAATCGATCAATTCATGGCACAACAGAAAAACTTCCCAATCCTCGAAGGCGAGAACCTCGTGCATTTTGTATATCGCGGAAAAGCGGAAGACGTCACCATAACCGGTGATCACGTAGGGCGGCGATACGACCATCCCATGCACCGAATTGAGGGAACGGACTTCTTCTATTCCACTGCACAACTCGAACCCGACGCCCGCATCACCTATCGCTACACCCTGGACTTACAGCGATCCATCCCCGACCCGCTCAATCCACGGCAAATTCGAACCCTCTTCTTTGGTCGCGCTTCCTATTTCGGCATGCCGCGCTGGCGTGCTCCCGACCATCTCAAAGCGCGCCGAGACGGTATTCACGGCAAAATTGATACCATGCGTTTTGTAAGTGCGGAAATTGGGGGACAGCGCAACCTGGAAATCTATCTCCCAGCGGGTTATCATGAAAGCAACGAACAATACCCCGTCGTGTATGTTCACGCTGCGCGCCGGCAGTGGTCCCTTGGAAAAATGAACATCTCGCTGGACAATATCATCGGCAAGCGCGTGCGTCCTGTAATCGCGGTCTTTGTCCCCTCTCTCTTCAGAGGAGGATACGCAGAATACGTAGGGGCAAACCGCGATGCGTACAATCGGATTTTTACAAATGAGATCGTACCCTACATCGACCGGACATATCGCACCATCAAAAGCCGCGAAGGTCGGGCAAATATCGGGACAATTTACGGCGGATTTATGGCATTTTACGCCACCTTTACCCACCCCGACATATTTGGCAAAATAGGCATACAATCCCTATCCTGGGATCAGACCGCAGAAGCCAAAGATGCAGACATGGTCTTTCAGGCAACAAAACAAATGCCCATAGATATTTATCTGGACTGGGGAAAATACGACTTGCGAAGCCCAATGGAGGGAAATGATCTGGGCAAGAGCACGGCGTCATTTGCCCAACTACTAAAAAAGAGAGGTTATACCTTTACTGGAGGCGAAGTAAACGACGGCGCGGGTTGGGCGAGTTGGCAAAACCGAACGGACAAAATATTTGAAACGCTTTTTCCCCTCTCGGATTGATTCAGTTTCCCTGCTTCCCGCTTCTTTCTTTCTCAGGTGATCTCGGCGGAGGACCACCGCGGTCACCCGCAGTGCGACTCCTGCGTCTATTGCGCCGCTTTATCTCTTCCAACTCTGCATGAATGGCTTTCTGAATTTCAACGCGAGAGGCACCATCGGCAATTAGTTTATCGATTTTCTTTTGGAGATCAGACATCTCGCCTTCTGTCAACTGAGAACCAGAGTAATCGGGTCTCTGCCCCTCCCAATTAATTCCCATAACAGCCAACTCGTCGCGTATCTCTCTGTAAATCCTGTAATAGGTCGCACCATTCGCTTTTAGAGCCTCGGCCTTTTTGCGAAGTGCAGCCATCTGATCTTCTGTCAACACCGCATTTAATCGCGTCAAAAATGTTTCTGTTAAATCGACGCCAAAGCCCTCGAGTTCGGCAAAAATAGCCATTCTAATCTCACGGGCTGTTGCCTCTTCCGCGAGTAATTCATTGATCTTCGCCTGCAGAGTAGTTCGCTGCACTTTTGTCAATTGCGCTGAGAGCACCCACAACAGTGCACTTCCCCGAGATCGCAGACCTTGACGATGGCGGAAGGTCACGCGATCATCAATACCATCGCCATTCTCATCGACAAAAGCCGGTGGCGACTCCTCCTGTTTTTCTTGTGTATTAGCAAACGCATCGCACCACAGCGTTGCAATTATCAAAAATATGGCAATTAAACACCGTTTCATATCTGCCATTTCCTGTAAAATCCGTAGTTAGGGGCTAACATCTATTTGACAAATCCATTGCCCGTCTTGTTCCAATCTTTATTTTTTCTCCAACCGGAAACATCAATATAAACCTCGCCCCACCCTCTGTCCTGTTCTCTACCTGCACCTGTCCGTCATTTTGCATCACAATACGCTTCACAATCGCCAACCCCAGGCCCGTGCCGCCAGTCTTTGAATCTTCATCCACCCGATAAAAAGGCTCAAATACTTTCTCTCTCAAATGTTCGGGAATACCACAGCCATCATCTTCCACACTGATATGCGCCATTTCATCCACTTTTTTGGCTGTAATCCAGATATGGTGCCTGGCATGTCGCACTGCATTGGTAACCAGATTGGTAAGCGCGCGTTTGAAATACGTCTCATTTGCCCAGACCATCAGGTGTTCACTATCGATATCCACGGAAATATCCCCGCGCAATTCTGCTACCATTTCGCGCAACTCTCCCATTTGTGCACAAACATCGATCTCTGTGCGATGTGAAATATCCCGATCCAACCGCGCAAAATCCATCAACTCTTCAACCAGATCATTCAATTCATAAACCGAACGTTCAATACGCTGAATATCCGCGCTCTGATCCCCCGATACGCGATTACCCTTCAATTGATCGAGAAGAAAAAAAATACGTGCCAGAGGTGTTCTCAGTTCGTGCGACACCACCCTCAAAAGCTCCCGCTGCCCACCTACTAACCCCTCAATTCGATCGGCCATACCATTGAAACTGCGCGCCAAATCCGCCACGGCCTGGCCCTTCCCAACTGGAGATCGGCTGCTCAAATCACCACTCCCAAATCGCTCGGCGGCATCCGACAATGCGTAAATTCGACGTTCAAAAGGGTGAATTAAAAAATAAATCGCCACACCTATACCCAACAAAATCGCGACCAAAATACCAAAAAAGAAAACATCAATCTGAAAAAAGAAATTGCCGCCATCGCCCTCACCATCTCCTTCTTCAATCAAATTATCCTGCCATCGAATCATCTCCTCGAGCAGGTATGGTCCCAACACAATAACATCGCCATTGGGTGCCATCTGGTATGTTTGCAATCTTTTCTCTATGGAAATAGTCACAACCTCTCCAGCTTTCAAACCGTCTTTCTCAGCCGAAGAAAGCGGCAAAACAAAAAACGGCTCCAGCGTAATGGGCATGCGATGCGTCAAACTGAACATATTGAGCACCAGCAACTGCGCCACGGGATCCGAATCCACAGCCTCGAGTTCCTCGCGAACCATTGCAATAAGCGCCTGAGTCTTGTCCTCAAAATCAGCCTGCCGAACAGAGGCGACCCACTGCTTTGACATTGCCAAAAAACCAAACACACTCAAAAGCAGAACAATGGCAATTCCCGCATAAATACGGATAAATTGTTTCCTCATCGGTCACTCGCTTTCACTCCGCGCTGACCAACAGATAACCCACACCGCGCACGGTCTTGATCGAAACAGATGTTGAACCATCGCCGCCGAGTTTTTGGCGAAGGCGCGAAATGTACACATCCACGCTGCGATCCAACCCATCGTAATCGTAGTTAAACAACGCCTGATAAATATCCTGCCGACTCACCACTTCACCGGCTCGAACGACCAGATAATAGAGCAAATCAAATTCATAAGTCGTAAGGTCAACGACGCGTTCTCCCATCCTGACCTCCCGGCGATTTGCATCCACCATCAAATCTCCCACCATCACCCGCTTTGACGCCGTGGGCTTCTGGGTACTAACAGCCCTGCGCAGCAACGCGCGCACCCTTGCCAGAAGCAATTGGGGTCGCACGGGTTTGGTCACATAATCATCACCACCCATCTCCAGACCCAAAATTTCATCTAATTCGTCATCTCGAGCCGTCAAAAATAAAATTGGCCCATCGTATTCTGGACGCACTTCCCGGCAGACAGTATATCCGTTCATCTCCGGCAACATAACATCCAGAATGATCAGATCGGGCGGAGAAGCCAAAATGCGATCTCGAGCAGCCCTGCCCTCGGACTCGTGCCAGACCACAAATCCCTCATTCTGCAAAAAATCGCGCGTCAAATCCGCCAATTCCCTATCGTCTTCAACCAGCAAAATCGTCTGATCGGCCATGGGATTTATCCCTGATTTTGGATTTGCCTGCTCACTTACACCAGACTCTTCACAGTTTCCGCAATCTGTGCGCGTTGTGCATCGGTCGCCGGTCGCCCTGGCGGCCTCGGGTCTCCACAATCAACCCCCAATCGCGCACTCAACGCCACCTTGATCACCGAATGAAAGCCGCCGCCTGCGCTCAACATCTCATAAGCACGCGATGCTTTATCCTGTGCTGCTTCTGCCGCCTTCAAATCCCCTGCCCGATACGCATTCCAGATCGCCACCCACAATTCGGGAAACACATTCAGCGGCCCATCCACACACCCACACGCGCCAATAGTCATCGCCGGCAACATCAACCGGTGATTGCCAATAAAACACGACAAGCCCATCCCGGCAAACGTCCGCACATTTGCAAACGTCTGAGCCGAATGCTTTAACCCCTTCAGTTGCGGCACGCGGTCTTGAATTTTTGCCATCATCCCAGGCGTAATTTCCACGCCTGTTGCCCCCGGCAAATTGTACACAAAGAGCGGCAGATCAGCAGCATCTGCCACAATCCGATAATGCTCGGCAATATCGTCGTCATCGCGCCGATAAAAAAACGGCGGCACACAACACAGCGCATCTGCACCCACACGGGCTGCGTGCTCGGCCAATCGCGCTGCGCGGTCTGTTGTTGGCGCACCCACATGCATAATAACTTTTGCACGCCCATTCGATTGATCCACAATCGCCGATGCAATCTGCATATTTTCATCATCGTCCAACAACACACTCTCCCCGGTACCCCCCGCGACCCAAAAACCGTGTACACCGGCTTCAATATTAAACTCTACAATTTTGCGAAACACCGCTTCGTTAAACCGTCCGTCCTGTCCCATAGGCGTCGCAATAGCAGGTACTACGCCTTCAAAACTACTCATTCAAATCTCCCATTTTAGAGTCATTGCCCCAGCGTGCGAATATCCAACCGCGTAATACTCACATGCCCCGCGCGCAAAACCATACCATCTGTACCTGCGCGTTCTTCTACCTCTGGCTGATCGATATTGTGATAATATCCCTCTTCTGATGCTTCAAAACACGACGTGTAAAACGTATGCCCGAGCACTGTTGGTATAACGCGCCAGTCATCAGATAGTTCAGCCGGCATATTCACATTCCACGTCACGGGGTCGGACAGAAAATCTGTCCGATCGTTCAAAAACGCAAACACCCGGTGCAACATCGCGCGACACTTTTCCAGCAACGGCTCCCGCACATCGGGCTGCATCGCGCGCTGCTCAACCCACTGCCGAAACACATGTCTGGGCAAAACCTGTGACAATGCCACCCCCGGCAATCCCGCAATATTGGCTTCTAAAGCAGCTCCAACCGTCCCCGAAGAAAGCGTGAAACTCAACCCCGAATTACTACCCATATTAATACCCGAAATTACCAGATCGGGTTTGCCGCCGTCAAACAAATGATAAATGCCAAAATTCGCGCAATCCGCTGGCGTCCCCGAAAAAGCATACGTCTCACACGCAAATCCATCCAACCGCTCGACATGACGCGTGCCAAACCGCGTCATCGCCTTGCCTTTCCAACTCTGCTCCTCGGCAGGCACCACGGCTTTCACATCTCCCATCACCTGAAAATAATCCACTGCAAACAGAAACAGAGGAGAATCCAAACTATCGTCATTCGTCAATAAAATTTTCAAAAATCACCTCACAAGCCCGTGATGCCGAAGTTTTTAAACTTGGGAGGTAAGGGCTTAGAATTTGTTTTGCTTTAGCAAATTGATCCTTACCAAAGCGTGTTATGCTGAGTATATTTGTCAATATGAAACTCACACTTCAAATACAACTGTTGCCGGACGTTGCCACAGGCCAGAAGCTAAAAGCGACTGTTGCACGGTTCAATGAGGCTGCCAACTATCTTGCATCGAAGGCTTATGAGCGCACGTTGGCGAATAAGTTTGCCCTACAAAAGTTGTACTATTCAGACTTGCGTCGCCAATTTGGTTTGTCCGCACAAATGGCTATCCGTTGCATTGCCCAGGTTGTAGAAGCATTTAAGCGCGATAAAACGGTGCAACCGTCGTTTCGCCCAACTGCTGCTATGCCCTATGATCAACGGTTGTATAGCTTTAAGGGCATAGATCGTGTTTCGTTGCTCACCCTTGAAGGGCGCGTGCTTGTGCCAATGTTGATGGGCAACTATCAGCGTGAGCAGTTTGGCTATGCCAAAGGGCAAGCAGACCTTGTGCTCCGCAAAGACGGCAAGTGGTTTCTGCTTGTCTCTGTCGATGTACCCGACGGCACGCCGATACCGACGACAGACTTCATTGGCGTTGATCTCGGCACCACCGACCTTGCTGTTACAGACGATGGTGAAACATTTTCTGGCGACACGGTTGAAAATGTCCGACAGAAGATGCACGATCTGAAAAAGTCGCTCCAACAGAAAGCGTCTGCTCTTGTCAAGCAAGGCAAGAGGCCGAAGAATGTCCGTAGAAAACTCTCTGTTATCTCTGGTAGAGAGAGCAGGTTTCGCAGGAACACCAACCATATCATCTCTAAGCGCATTGTTGAGAAGGCTAAAGACACTGGCAAAGCCATTGCCCTTGAAGACCTCGAAGGCATCCGCAAGAGCCAGAAACGGTTTCGCAAGCCTCAACGTGCTAAACTGTCTGGGTGGTCTTTCTTCCAGCTCCGCACATTCGTCGAATACAAGGCAAAGCGTGCTGGTATCCGCATAAAACCTGTTGACCCCAAATATACCAGCCAGACGTGTGCCGAGTGTGGACACTGTGAGAAAGGCAATAGACACACCCAGGCATCCTTCAGATGCAAAGTGTGTGGTCACAAAGACCATGCCGACCGCAACGCTGCTCGGAACATCCGGGCAAGGGCTTTGTGTCAACAAGCCTAAAGTCTCGCCATACCCCCAATGGTGGTGTCAACCACCGGGGGAATCATGTGGCAGGGACAAGCCCACAGGCTTTAGCCGGGGGTGGTTGACACCCCAATCTCCTCAAAGGGATACATCGGCTCGCGGCGAAACTCGTATTCAAAACCCCGCATATCCGCCGCTGTCGCGCCGGGTGTATCCACCCGAATCAAAGCCGTACACACCGGCTGATACGCCGCAACAGGTGCATGCACACCCTTGGCTACAACCACCTGAAACGCGGCGGGATCGAGATCGCAACTCGTCATCAACCCCAGACTCACGGGCACCGCGCGCCGAGAAGTCAAACTAATTGTAATACCCGTATCCGTCTCCACAATCGCCGTTGGACCCATATCAAAAGACGTTCGCCCGCCGTGTCGCACCTCAGATTCTCTGTACTTCCCCGCGTGCAAACTGCGCACCCGCACCTCTGCCCTCAAAGGCGCACCATGTAACTCATCCGTCTTGCCTCCAATATCCAGCACCACGCGATTTCCAACCCCTGCATCTCGCACTCGCTCCTGCGATTCCGGATCAAAAATACACACAAAGCCCGTGGTATTCCCTCGCCTGTGCAACTCGTGCAAAATCTCCGTACCATCGCCGGCAGATCCCCCGCCTACATTATCGCCCATATCGAGCAAACAAACAGGACCCTCTTGTCCCACCGCCATATCGACAGCATCGGGAACAGCGATATACTCTCCCACAAACTCCGCACGATGTACGAACAAATAATCCGACAGACGATTCGCCAGCACCTGTGCCCGGTCCATATCACCATCTGTCACCACCACAAATGCCGACCCCATCTCCTCCACATCGGCATACGGAAAACCCAGCACAATACTATTCGACAAAACACCTGTCTCTTCCAGCATCTCATCTGCCAACTCATACATCGGCAAACACGGCGGCGCAAAAGTCGATTGACGCTCAATATTAATCCCAATAGGCGGAAAAGCCCCCGCTTGTACAGGCTTCACCTCCCCCTTCAGCGTTCGCACCATCAACGACGCAGCTTCCAACCCCCGCTGTTTCTGATCGAGATGGGGATTCGAGCGATAGGCAATCGTCGCATCGCACGCCGCAACCATGCGCGGCGACAAATTGGCATGTGGATCAATCGTGCAAATAATCGGCTTCTCAGACCCAACCACCTCGCGCAAACGCGACAACCAGTGCCCATCCAGATCGCGGTACTCATCGCCCTCACCCGAATTTGCCCCGTGAGGTGCCACGAGATACCCATCCACATCACCCACAGCCTCCACCTCATCAAACATCAACCGCATCAATTCTTCACACGTCCCTCTGGTAATGCGTCCAGAAGGCGTTGTACCCGCATGAAAAATCGGCAGAGCATCTATGCCTGCCGACTCCAAACCTTCTAAAAACCCACTAACTTCGTGATGTCCACCCGAATAGTGATCATACATCGCCCGACCCGTAAAAACCCCGTCCCGTCGGAACGAATCCATAGTCGTTGGCGTGCTGATAAACGTATTCGACTCGTGCAACAGCGAAATAATGCCCACGCGCATCGAGAATAGTCCTCTCATAGTTCCACAACGAGATACGTCTCCTCCACCGTCACCTCATAAGTCTCTGCCACATAAGGTCCCTTCACCAATCCCGCCATATCTCCCTCGCCCTCTATCTCCGCGCCCTGTGCAACTTCCACCTCATAGCTGCGCACGCGCACACTGGAAGGATCGACCCACGACTGCCCCGTCTTAATATCGTATTCCCATCCGTGCCAGGGACACCGCAAAATTTCACCCTTGCGCGTGTACTCGTATTCTCCCGGCACTCTCGCGGTCACAAAACCCGATACTCGCCCCTTGCACAGCGCGCCCCCCTGATGAGGGCATCGATTCCTCAGGGCATAAAACTCGCCATGCACATTAAACACCCCGATCTCCCGCCCTTCCAGTATCACCAGCTTCCGCTCGCCCGGAGGGATCTCATCAACCGTTCCTATAATATGTTTTGCCATAAAAACCCATTCACAATGAATACAGTGTTTCCCAAGATGCTTTCAGTTGTATTTCATCATCATGTGTCACTCGTCCCAAAGAACGAGAGATATAAATTTTCTCCAAACATGTAACTTTCGCCAGCCTCACCCATGATGCCCTCAGCAACCCGCACTCAGACCAATTTTTCAATTTAATATCACCTCTGCCCGAACGTTCTCGAGACGTTATAGGTACCACCACGACATCCGCGTCACCAATGTCTAATACAACCAGAGCAGGTCGTTGTTTGTGCTCATCTATTCCAGACTGAGGAAATCTAATCAACACGATATCCCCGAACTCATAAGTCATCGTAGATCTTATCCGAGTCGTCGTAAGCCGCCAGGAACCGCTCTTTTGAGAGGTGATACCAATCGCGTTCATCTTCGTCTTTATCCGGAACAGCGATCACAATATCATCCCCTGGGTTATCAAGTACTGGTTGGCTTAATTCCAGATGTGTTGCATCTAAAATTTTAGCCTTAATGATTTTCATTTCTTACTCCTTGTGATCACGCCAACCGATACAACGCCCGCGCATTCTCCGCCAGAATATTGCGTCGCACATCCTTATCCATCCCCAAGGGCAGCGCCACATCGGGCGCGTCAAAATCCCAGTGGGGATAATCCGTGGCAAACATCAACTTATCGTTCATATCCATATGATCCATCATCTGAAAAAAGTACTCGCGTTGTGGGGGTTCTTCCATAGGCTGCGTACTGATCCAGAAATGATCGCGAACATACTCCGACGGCAACCGCTTCAAATGCGGCAACTCCACCTTCAACTTCTGATAACAACTATCCAGCCGCCACATCAATGCGGGCATCCACGCAAATCCCCCCTCAATCAAAACCACCTTCAAATCCGGAAACTCTTCAAACACCCCCTCATACACCAGACTCGTCACCTGCGCCTGAAATGCCGTGGGCATGCCACCGTGGTCCTCAATATAATGCGAAGGCTTGCCCGCGCCCGTAATTGGACCCGCACCTGTACCGCCAAAATGAATCGCAAGGGGAAATCCGTTTCTCACCGCAGCCTCATACATCTTCCAGTACTTGCGACTGCCCAGAGGCTCCATTGTCCGCACCACGAGAAGCACCTGCACAAACCCCGGATGATCGCCCATGCGGTCGATCTCTGCCGCGGCCAACTCGCCATCTTCATAAGGCGCAATCACAGACCCGCGCAACCGGGGTTCGCGCCCGAGCCACGCATCGGCTTGCCAATCGTTCACAGCCTGTCCCATCGCCGCTGCATAACGCAAATTTTGCTGTCCACCCACGCCGATCAAAGGCGTTAAAATGCCGTAATCCATATCCCACTCATCCAGCAATTGCGCGCGCAAAAAATCCAAATCGGATCCCGGTGGTCCCGAAGGCGGCCATGCATCGTGGCGCGCGGCATTTGGCACAGCGCGGGGATACCCCGACCCGGTTCGTCCACGGCCACCGATAGTTCGGTGATAATCGTGCCATTCCTCTGCCAGATATTGAAACCACATATCGCCCGATTTCATAGTCACATGAACATCGCAATCAATCACGGCTGTCTTCTTTTGCCTTTCTATTTTTACCTCTTCCATCAGCGTATCAGCCATCTCAGCCTCCTTGAAATCAAAATGCCATCTAACTATAGAATTATAACCCAACACATCAGAGAAAGCAAATCCGATATGCGCTGTATCTGCATCGTTCAAAAGATAGGTCTTTATCTCTTCAATATCAAATGCCCAGCACGGCACATTGACATAGATGTGACCATTCACCAAACATAATGATCATAGTACGCGAATCAGTAAAAGAAAAATATCTCTTGACATATCTCTGTTAGTAGGCTAAATCATTCAGAGATGATAATTGTGAAAAAATGAATGCTCAGAATCAGTGGCTACTGATAGGTCTGCTAATCCTTTACCAAATGCAGGAAAGCGTTTTCCATCATGCAGGTTCCGACACCACAAGACAAGCTGGCAGAATTTGACGCCCGCTTGAGCCGTATTGAAGGCATTGTTGAGCAAATCAGCACGCGCTTGACAAGCCTTGAGAATCGCGTTGAGCAAATTCAACAAGCAGCCAGAACAGACTTTCGTTGGCTGGTCGGCATCCAGGTCACCACGATTGTAACACTTGGAATGCTGATTCTGGTTAAACTCGGATAAACAATGGCAGGTGTTGTGCAAGTGGCGAAATCAGGACGTAATTTGTTTTTTGTTCCAAACACTGGCGTACATTACAAAAATCCCGTCTGGTCATTCCAGCGCGGGATTTTTATTACATATCGCGTTCGGTGAAACTGGATCGCGGCTCAACACCATACCGCGATGACGGCGCTATTGATGGGGTTGATTGATGATTAAGAACTCTTCGTCTCACTTTCTATTACTTCACCAAGCCGATCAATTAGATAAACCGGTATATGAATCACATTTAGCCCTGAAGATGTCGTGAGTTTTCCCGGCATATCGAGATTGACGAGAACGCCCAGATTGCTCCCATGCCGCGCAGCGTATTCTGATAGACCACCTGTATCCCGCGGCCTTGTGACAAGCGACGCTTTGCACTCAATGGGTATGGTATCGCCCAATGCCGTCCGAAAAATAAAATCGACCTCGGAACTATTGACACCCTTTTTCCAACCCGTCAAATCCTGTCCCAATACCACGAGTTCAGTCGCCAGCATATTCTCAATAATACCCCCAAGGGGCGCGCGCTGAGCGGCATCGAGACTTGAGAGAATATCAATACGCGGCAGCGCGGTCAGTCGCAGGTCATTGGCCAATCCCGGATCGTAAAGATATCGCTTGGGCGAAAAGCCCTGTTGCTCTGGACGTGTGCCCTGGATATTGGACTTATAGATCAGCTTCCACGACTCGAGCAATTCCAGAAAATCCGGTACCCTTCTATAAAGAGCTGACGTCGTCCGAACCATCTGCGCGTACTTGCTTGGGCTACCGAGATTTGATGCCACACCGCGCAAACACTGATCAAACAAAGATGCTTCGGTCGCCGAAAAAATCCTGGCAAAATCACTGCGATAGTCGAGATACAAATCCCGACGCAACTGCCGCCAATCCATCTGGTCAAAAAACGATGAGGCAACCGCCGGTAGCCCTCCCACATCGAGATACGACTGCACGTATTTGAGAAGGCGTTCATGTAAGAACAGGGGGATCTGAAAGAGGTCTTCAAAAGCGAGCAACTCTTCCTCTTTACCACAACGAAGAAACTCTCTAAAACTGAAGGGTTGTAGCAAAAATCGCGTAACTCTTCCAACGGGAAAACGCGTCTCCGGCCCGAAGATACGCGACATAGAACTACCCGTAAGAATAACCGGTGTGTGCTGCCATTTCTCTTTCATAAAGCGCACAAACCCACCCAGTACAGAACACTCTTGCGCCTCATCAATACACAGAATGCGTTGCCCATTGCCTTTGAACTGATACACAGTCGCAAGATACGTCTCAAAATCTGCAAAATCCCTGCAAGAATTGAGATCGTGAACCGCGCGGTTGTCCTCTTCCAAATTCAAATAGAGAATCTCGCGGTCCAGTTTCGGCCTGATAGATTCTATAAGTGTGGTCTTACCAACCTGCCGCGCGCCTTCTAACAGGGCGACATTCGGATGTTCAACGCGATGGGATAGATATGCAATCAGACGTCTTTCCAGATCTCTTTGTATCATGCTTTTCTCCTATTTCAACAAAATTTAGCTAAAAATTGTCATAATTTCAACAAAATTTAGCTAAAAATTGTACGAATTCAGGGGAAAAACGCACCTGTGGACCGGCTGTCATGAAACGAATCGCAATTATACTTTTGGGATTGCTCTTGATTACCTGTGGCGCGGAATCGCCCACATCGCCACAGGCAGTGGCGGGAATTTACACATTGCAGGCGGTTAAAGTTGACACGGGAATCGGACACGCTCAGATCTATCGAAATCATGAGGCGGAAGAAAATCCACCCACTGGATTTATCGAATTAAACCCCGACAGAACCTATCGCTTGTCTGCGAGCTTTGGCAGTCCAGACCAGAGTATTTGGGAGATAGATGGAAACTACGCTATCAATTCGAAACTTGAAATTACGTTTTCCACGTCAGGAAGAAATTTTTCGGGATTTTTCTACAATAACCAGAGCCGGATTGCCGTAACAGAATCGCTCTCTGATTCTATCGTACTCATGATATTTGAAAGAGATCAAGAGACGCGACCTTAAACTCCCTCATCACATCCCCAACACCATCTGCAACAGCGCCATACGAATAAAAACACCGTTGTGTGCCTGGCGAAAATACGCAGCGCGGGGATCTGTATCAACAGCCGGATCAATCTCATCCACCCGGGGCAGGGGATGCATCACAATCGCATTTTCCGAAAGTGCCGACATCGTCTCCACATCGATAATATATTTTCCCCGCGCCCGCTCGTAATCTTGTATCCGATCACCAAACCGCTCGCGCTGAATCCGCGTCTGATACACCACATCCACCTTCGACATCACATTCATCAGATCTTCTTCTTCCTCAAACGCCACCCCGTGTTCCGTCAGATATCCCTTGATATCATCTCTCATACGCACAACGGTTGGCGCGACAAAATACAACTTCACACCATCGTACTTCGTCAACAAATAAGCCAACGACCGCGCCGTGCGACCATTTGCCAGATCGCCGACCAATGCCACGCGAATACCATCTAACCTGCCGATCTCCTTCTGAATCGTGTACACATCCAAAAGCGCCTGCGTGGGATGCTGCCCAGGCCCGTCGCCCGCATTGATAATGGGAACCGACGCCGCATCTGCTGCTCGCCTTGCGGAGCCGCTCTCGTAGTGCCGCAACACAATCACATCGGAATACCCCTCTACAATACGGATCGTATCCTCCAGCGTCTCACCCTTTGCCGCCGAAGAAAACTCCCGCGCGCTCTCCGTCGTAATCACCTCGCCGCCCAGGCGATACATCGCCGCTTCAAAAGACAACCGCGTGCGCGTACTCGGTTCATAAAACAAAGTCGCCATAATCCGCCGATTCAAAATATTCGAACCATAACGGCTGACCACATGCTCCATCTCGCGCGTCACGTCAAAAATCTCATTCATAACATCTCGGCTAAATTGCTGCGCCTCCAGCACGTGAAACAGACTATCCATATCTTACCCTCCGTGTAAAAAAAAACCCCCCATAATAAGGTGCCGTTTGATTAAATATATTTATTTTTGCATGAGTACAT